>JAZDNE010000013.1:0-5219 GCA_043800235.1 bacterium
AGCAATTTATTTTTTAGATGCCTATTTGCAAAGTCGATTAAAAGAAGGAATAAAAGAAAAAAGGCGCTCCATTGCAATAGTTTAAAAGTTATAAAGTTTTTAAATAATAAAGTCGGAATCGCGTAAAGCAATTCTCCGAAAAGCGGCAAATGACCGTAGGTTGCATTTCCCATTACAGGAAATTTTATCGCCGCCTTATTTATAATATCAAGAATAAATGGCAAATGGTAAAAGAATCCGTCATCAGATATGGCTGATGGAATAAAACTAATTGAAAATAAAATTAACATCCAAACCGCCGAGATCGTTTTTAGAAAAAAATTTTGTTTTAATTTATCTAAAATCTCATATTTTTTACGATAAAAAACTTTTATTCCAGAGAGGTCGGTTTTAATAGTATTCCATGCAAATATTAAGATGAGACAAAAAATTATATAAAAATATAAAGATCTAAATATCCCGCATAATGCGAGAAGTAATGCCAAATTGCCTAAGAATCCGTATCCAATCATTATCGCGTAAATTTTTGTTTGAAGCGCTGTTCCGCCTCCGATTTTAAAAGTACTCTGGGCGATGCTCCCGGCGAGATAGGCCAGATATATAATTGTCGCCACTTGAAAAAAATATATTATAAACATATTTTTCGCCAAAGGAAAATTTTCTCAAAAAAGATTGTATTTGATAATATGCCAAACTGCCGCAAAACCGTCTTTCCATTTGATTTTTTTCCCTTCGTCATAAGCGCGGCCGAAATATGATATGCCGACCTCAAAAATTTTAAGCTTGTTTTTTGCGACTAATGCCGTTAATTCAGGCTCGATCCCGAATCTTTTAGCGGTTATTTTATTTTTTATAAGATCTATTGATTTTCGATTAAATACTTTATAGCAAGTCTCCATATCGCTTAATGTTAAATTAGTCAAAATATTCGAAAAAAGAGTTAAGAATTTATTTATTAAAAAATGCCAAAAATATAAAATACGATGCGGCTTGTAATTAGAAAATCTTGAACCATACACGACATCCGCATGTCCGTCTATGATAGGTTTTATAAGTTCAGAGTATTCGTTTGGGTTATATTCGAGGTCGGCATCTTGGATAATTAAGATATCTCCGGAGGATTCGAGAAATCCTATTTTTATCGCCGAACCTTTTCCTTCATTTTTGTTTTTGAAAATAATTTTATATTCGGCGCCTATATCTTTTAAAATATCTTTGGTCCCATCAGTAGAACCGTCGTCTATAATGATTATTTCTTTTTCAATATTTCCGATGTCGGTTTTTTTTATCAAATATAATATTTTTTTTATTGTTTTTGCTTCATTGAATACAGGAATTATAATAGATAATTTCATAAGTAATTTTTAAATAAATATAAAAAATGATTTTTTTATAATTTTACAGCTTTTATAAGATTGATTGCGTACCATTTATCGCGGATCATATCAGTAACGGCCGCTTCTTCCTCGCTAACTTTAAGCCATACCGCCCATTTTGGATTATATTTTCGGAATTCATTGTTTATAATATTAAAACCTTCGAGTAATTTTTCAATCCGTTTTTTATTATATAATTTATTGATAGGTAAAACATCCCTGATTCCATAAGGGACAGTAAGTATTAAAATCCCGCCTGGTTTAACCGTTCTTCTTATCTCTTTCATCGCTTTAATATCTCCTTCTCTATCTTCGCCATTGCCATATCGTCCGCTTACGCCTATATGCTCTAATGTTGAAATACAGGTTGCGCAGTCAAAATAATTATCAGGAAAGAAAGTATTGCGGATGTCGCCTTTGAAAAATTTTATTTCTTTATGTTTAAATTTTTTCTCATTTATATTTATGCAATTTATTTCTATTGTTTTAGGCAATAGTTCATATAAATTGTCTCCTTTGGTGGAACCAATATCAAGCAACCGTCCGCGCGAGATGGAAATATTTTCCAACATCCATGGATATTCAATATATCTGTCTGAACCGGGCGGCTGTTTTTTCCTTAATGTCTGCAGTAAAAAACAATCTTTTAATTTCGCGCATTCATTGCCATTTATATAAATTTTTAAGACATCTAAATAAAAAGTAGCTCTGTTTAGAATAGATTGTATTAGTTGGATCAGTTTTATTAAGAGTTTAACAAAAAAGAAAGATATTTTTTTCATATATTTTTATAAACCATCTTAATCCCTTCTTCTATGCCGATGCGAGGTTCCCAGTCTATTAGTTTTCGCGCTTTTTTTATATCTAAAATATTATGCGGAACATCAAAATTTCTTTTAGGCAAATAAGAAACAGAAAGTTTTTTTTCTGTAATTTTTTTTATTATTTTTACTATTTCGTTAATTTCAGTCCCTATGCCCGCGCCGGCATTAAATAGTTTATTTTGTATGGGATTTTTTATAAGGGTTATTATAAAATTTGTTAAATCATCTATATGAATATAGTCCCGCACAATTTTTCCATCTCCCCATATTTCGAGAGTTTCATTATTTATCGCCTTTCTTAAAAAAATATCTATTACGCCCTGATTTTTTTCTCGATGAAACAATTTATTTGCGTCTGTCTGCGCGGGCAAGAGAAAAGGCCAGCCATAAGGATTTGCGGCGCGCAGGATTATATAGTTTAATCCGTACAAGCGATTAAATAAGTTAATATATTGTTCAATCGCAAGTTTCATTATCCCATGAGAATTTATGGGATTAGTTAAATCTGTTTCTTTTAAGATTTTTTTCCCATGATCGCCATATACCGTTCCTCCTGAAGATAAAAAAATTATTTTATTTATTTTTTTTTTGGCGCAGATGTCAAACAACATTAATGAACTTAAAATATTTTCATTTATATCTCTTGCTTTATCTAATTCTGATGTCGAAGGGACAGTAGAGCAAGCGAGATGGATTACGATGTCGTTTTTTTGAATCGCGTTTTCCAATAATTCGCGTTTCTCAAAATTGCCAATAATATATTGCCCCCATTCTAATTGCGGTTTATGTTTATCGATAACCAAGATGTCGTTAAAATTATTTTGTTTAAATTTAATCAATAAGCTCGTTCCGATAAATCCGCTTCCGCCAGTGATTACAATTCTATTAGTTATTTTATTTTCCATATATAAAGCATAATACCATAAATTAAACTTAAAAATCAAATATTTTCAAAATAAAAAAACTGCGGATGCTGCATGGATGAACATACTAATGAACATACCATGCAACATACCGCAGTTTAAAGATCTATATTAACCTCCGCTTTGCTTTATTGCAAAACAGAGGGGAAATTAATGAACAACGCTTTCAGTCAGGAATTATACAAATATCCTGCCCCTCGACAAATAGCGTTTGAAATTGCTCGCCATTTGCTTTATTAACTCCCTCTATGGCAAATCTCAACTTAAACATCGCCGGTTCGGAAATGCTCTTCGTATCAACAAAAATCTCGAAGAGATAGACCCCCCTTTCCATTGCATAATTTTGAGAAAAATTATATTCTTGCGCAGCAGAATCCTCTAAAGTGGCAATCGAACCGCCAAATTGAGTAGTATTTACAACTACTCTTAAATTTTCTGTGCAAAGTCCCAATGGATAATCATGGGACGAAATAATAAAATTTGTCGCTTTGTAATCAGATCCCACTTCCGCGACAAATTGACCAATTTTAACAATTGGTTTTCCGCCAACCGCAGTTGGCGCTTCAAGAGTTCCGTTTGGAAAAGATTTATCCGCTTTAACAATTACCGGTACCGGGTCGCTTTCTACAAAAATGACATCCACGGAGACTATGTCATATTCGAAACCTAAAGATTCCTCATCGAAATCAAAAACTGAGATTATAAGGTTATCCCCTTCGATAACATCCAAGGAATCTATTTTAGCGGAATAGGAATTATCATCCACTTCAAAAACATCCTGATAAATAATTTCTTCCCCGCGACTTACTCTTACACCTACTCGTCCAATCCCTTTAACCTCTCCTTTCACAGTCAACGGAAAATTAATTTCTTCTCCATCCTCAAAATCAACAGTGATCTCCTCCTTTTGGTACTCAAATTCCTCTGAAAATTGTATAGTCCCCGCAGAGATTTCTCTCACATTTAACTTTACGGGGCAACATTTTATCATTTCAAGAAGATTGAAATCAAATTCTATTAGGCATAGCCCATCTTCAGCTTCAATTTGTAACTCCATAACTTCATCTCTTATACTACAAAGATCTGAATAATTATAAGAGATGCTAAAATACAACCCCTGTACTTGTTCCTCTACATTAGGGGCGTATCCAAACCGACAGCTATTGTACAAATAAGCATTCCCAGCTTTCAAGCTGGTATTGTAAAATTTATCGCTTTGGGTATATACGCCGGGAGGATTTAAAATATAACAAGGGAGCGTTACTCTCCCTGTGTTCTTAAAAATAAACAAGACGCTATTTGCTTCATTCGGAAGCAACAAGACACTTGCATCCGAACAGAAACAATTACCTGAAAGCGACCCATAAGTAGTCGCCGTGAGGTAATGCTGACCGGCCTTTACTTTTTTTTCCGCGATACCTGAAAAGAAATCTTCCGCGGAAAACGCCCAGGAGCCTTCATATGTCAGATGATCCGAGTCGGAATAAAAATAAATATAAACATACTCAATATCCTGTCTCAAGATGTCGAAAAACTCATTAGAAGACTTTTCTCTTTCAGTTTTCTCGCCAACCCGCAAAACTGCCGCGGGTTCGCCGGGTCCTGGTTCGGGAAGCTCCTTATACTCCGGCAACCCTAATGGATTATCGCCGGAAGAAAAAGCAGTGTCATAACTTTTCGCGTCCGGAAACGGATTTTGAGAATTTTTTTGTCGCTTTCCGCCACATGCCGCCAAAGAAAGACAAACTACTACTACTACTAATACTCCATTAAACAAACTATTCCTTTTCATTTCTTGCTCCTTCTTTTTTCAGCGAGGTAAAACCTCGCTTTAATGGTTAAAAATCTAATTTGCAGGATTTTAAAACCCTGCCTAATAAAATGCCATTTCAACTCCGCCTCTTATTTTTTCTTTTATTTTAAAATAACAATAAGTAGCCGAATCCCTCCAAATTCCGAGAATTCCTTTTTGAAGTGCAATTTTTTCTTTGGTATAATGAGGATATATGAAGAAGAAAAAATATAGCCATTTAAACCAATTAGAAAGAGACCGTATTGAGGCGTTAATCAATGCGGGGCACAAACAAAAAGACATA
>JAZDNE010000035.1:0-11272 GCA_043800235.1 bacterium
AAAATATTATGATTTTGGACCGAAGTTCGCTTCAGAAAAATTAGAGGAACTTGATAAAATAAAATTAGGGAAAGAAACCGTCAGGGGCATTATGATTAATGCGGGTATTTGGAAACCCAAACCGCGAAAACAGCCAAAGCAGCGGAATCAATTTTTATTCAGTAAAGTAAAAATCAAACAGCCGGCTTTTATAGAAAAATAATCAATAATTAAGCAGGGTATGACATTTCTATTTGGCTGTACTATGACATTATCATTTGGCTACGACAATCTATAATGGGGTATTGACAATATTTTTATTTTATGATAAGATTATATATTAAATTTAAAAAAAGCTTTTTAGCGGGATAGGCACGACAAGCATGGGGATTTTTTTGAGGATTTTTCTGGTTTCGACTGGAAGCTTCCTCCAGAAAAATTTTCTTGCCTACCCGCTATAGAGCTTTTTTTTTGTGATTTTTTACCGTACGGAATTTAATATTATCCGCGTCGTTCTAATTCCGCAAAATTGCGGGGCATGGATAATCATATGACGCGATTGGATGATAATGACATGGCGACGCGAGCCAGTCATTTTAATATGCTTTCGACTTGATTTATAAAGACGCATTAGAAATTTAAAACTATTCTTTGATGATTTCATCCGTCGTACTGGCATTATTTTTAATTTCTGTTATCGCTTTTCCCACTAAACACACTGCTTGCCATGGTTTATAGTGGCTTTTAAAAAGGTTTTCTTTAATTTCGCCGTTTGGATATTTTACTTTATAATTAAATTCCGCATCCGCGCCATTATGAGATATTTCTGTGCATTTTTTTTCGCCGGGTTTTAAATCTCCTGTTTCTATAATTTTAGTCGGACCTGGTTTTACTATATTATATATGCGTGGTTCTCCTTTCTCAACTATTCGTCCATCTTTCGCGCCCCAGAATTCAAAAATTAAATCGTCTCCTTCTATTTTTGTTTGAATTAAAATATGTTGCCCTGTATCATTGATAAATTTCATATCAGGGCGCGGATTATAAATAGTCGCGTCTGTTCCCGCTGGTTCATAGTACGATACCCTGTAAGAATGATTTTGTCTTTCCGTTATTGGCAGTCCTGAATCTAATGAGGCGCGGAACAAGGTAGTTCCTATTTGACATAATCCTCCTCCGTATTCAGGAATAGTTTTATTTCCTTTTATCACGAGTTCAGGAAGATACCCATGTTCTCCATCTATTTTTCCTAAGGCGGAAACAAGGGAAAAATTTTCTTCTGGCGCTATAAGCAATCCGTTTACCGCCATTGCGCCTGTTTTTATATTATGTCTTCTATTAGTAGGGCTTCCTTTAAAATTTGATTTTCCAACGCCTATAATTTCTTTTATTCCTAAATTATTTACATTGTCTGTTGTAATATTTGCCTTTATTTCTTTTATAATAAGATTTATTTCTTTTTCTTTATAATTTATTATATTCGAGCATATATAATCATAATTTTTCTCTAAATCAAGTTCAAGCCCGTCATGGCTTTCTTGAAATTCCAAAACTTTCCCGTCTTTTATTTCAAATTTTGCGTTTTGAGCCGTCATGGCAATTTCAGGCGCGATATGCTCTTTAAGATACAAAACGAGCTCTTCTTTATTTAGAGTTATATTGTAAAAACCTGTAATATTAGAAACAGGCGGCATAGTTATAGATTGTTCGTTCTTGGTATCCAGAATAATCCAATTTTTTATGATTTCTTTTGTTATGACCCACTCGTTATCTTTGTATAAGAGTTTAATCGGCGCTAATTCAAGCAGTTTTTCAGCTTCTGTAGTGGCATATAACATATCCCCTTTTTTTATTGTCGGTTCGTCTATTTTTTTTGTCAGTGAAATATTTATTTTGTCTGCTGTGAATTTATCAAGAAAAGTTATTAGTTCAAGTATCGCTTGTTCGTAATCAAAAGTATAACCTTTTTTTTCTTCTTTGATTGATATTTTTAAATCATCATCAATAAATATTTTTGCATTTTCCGCAGGTTCTTCAAACTCTGAAAAATTTTCTTTCAAGACCGCGAGCAGTTCTTCTTGGTTTAAATAATATTGAGGGAGCATTATATAGTTAGAAGTTATTAAATTAAGTTGTTTTATGAAATTATCTCCTATAGTTTTTCCTGTTCTGCCTATATTGTAGGCAGAATTAAGCATATTTTTTTCGTTATAATTTAATATTTCTTTGGTAAGCGAAGGATCTGCGGCAGAAGTTAAAATAGGAGAGATAGCGATTTTTTTAGCATTATAATAAAAGATGATTTCATTTTTATAAATTGCGTCTGTTATTTTTCTAATTTTTATCTCCGCTTCATTTTTACTAATGCCGCCTAAATCTAAGGAGCCTATTTTTATTCCGTTATAAATTTTATTTTTAAATTTTTTTTGATAAAAAAAAGCGCCTGCGGAAAAGGCGAAGAGTAAAATAAATAAAATCATTGATATTGCGAGGAGCCACTTAAATATAGATTTTAAAATAAATTTTGACACTTTAAATTTATAATTTCTAATCACTAATTTATAATAAAATGCCTAATTTCCAAATCTTAAATAAAAAATTTAGAGTTTAAGCGGCTGTCGCGTCAAAATATTTAGAATTGACAACGAATTAAACAATTAGGTTAATTAGGAATTTTTTAAAGCCATTATATTTATGAAGAGGATGAAATTTATTCATCAACATCTAATATTTCATTTAATAGATTTTTCGCAAGAAGAGTCCTTTCTTCTTCATCCGAAATCTTGTTTTGCGCCACAAAAATTTTTATTTCAGCGCCTTCAATGGAATTTTTTGGCAGTTTTTCAATAGGCCAAGTTATTGTTTGACCATCTTCAATAGAGATGATAGCTTTATCACCATCAATGCGGTTTATTATTCCTTTAAAGAAATTATCCATAAAAAATGATTTTAGATTGCAGATTTTAGATTGCTTTATCTAAAATCTGTTGCAAGCATTAAAATTCAGATCATTTGGAATGTTTAAAAAAAGAGGAACTTTCAAATTCTAGAAAATCATAAATCTAAAATCTTGTCTATTCTTCTATAACTTTTATCGCGACTTTTTTTTCCGTCTTTTCTTTGGGCAAGCTTACTATTAAAACGCCATTTTTTAATTTTGCGGTTATTTTATCTGTTTTTACTTCACAAGGCAATATAATCGATCTTGAAAAATTCCCCCAATAGCATTCTTTATAATAATAATTTTTTTCATCTATTATTTCTTCATGTTCTCGTTTTCCTCGGATTGTTAACATATCATTATTTACGGAAATGTCAATATCTTCAGGTTTTACTCCGGCTATGGTAGATTTTACAATTATATCATTTTTATCCTGATATACATCAATTGATAATTCTCCTTCTTCATAATCTTGTCCATTCCATTCGGGTTTTTCAATATATTTTTTACCCGCCCCGATTTCATCAAAATTATTTTCATCTATGCCTTCCATTATTTGTTCTTTTTTGTTTTTTTGCTTTTTTATTTTCTTGTTTTCTTGAATATAATTTTTATCAAAAAAATTTATTTTTTCATCTTCCAAAATAGGGGCGGCAGATTGTTTTTTGCTATATTTATTGTCAATGCCTGTTAGTTTTGAAAATAAGGACATAGAAGTAATCGCAGATTTATGATTTTAGATTTTAGATTCGGGAGAAGCATACATAGATAATCCCAAATCTTACCCTGCATTGCGCAGGTTAAATTAAAAATCAAAAAAGTTGATTTTTTAGAGGCAATAGATTATAATCAATTTGATATTGTTATTATACAAAAAATTAATATAAAGCGCAACCACATAATTTTAGATTTATGATTTTAGATTTTAGATTTTTGTTTTTTTACGGATAGTTTAATATATTTGCAATCTACAATCTACAATCTACAATCTAAAATTATTTCTATGGATAAATTACAAAAAATAGTTTCATTATGCAAGCGGCGCGGTTTTGTTTTCCAAAATTCTGAGATATACGGAGGAATACAAGGATTTTATGATTATGGACCATTAGGAACATTGATGAAAAATAATATAAAACGGCTTTGGTTTTATGAGATGACGCAAAAACATGAAAATGTGATGCCGATTGATGGAGCTATTATCACGCATCCGCGAGTCTGGGAAGCGTCAGGACATATCCAAAATTTTGGAGATCCTTTAGTTGACTGTAAAAAATGCAAAAAAAGGTTTAGAGCGGATAATTTAGTAGAAGATTGGTGGCATGAGAATAGAAAGAATGTGCCTGATGAAATAATGCAAGAATTTTCGGTAGAACAAATGAATGAAATTATTGAAAAAATTAAATGCCCTGAATGCGGCGGTAAGTTGACTGAGATCAGAAAATTTAATTTATTAGTAGAAATATCTTTAGGCGTTGTGGAAGGCGAGAAACGCACGGCGTATCTCAGGGGAGAAGCATGCCAGAATATTTATTTGAATTATGACAATGCGCTAAATTCAATGAGAATGAAAATCCCGTTTGGAATATGCCAGATCGGAAAGGCATTCAGGAATGAGATTACTCCGGGACAATTTTTATTCAGGCAAAAAGAGTTTGAACAATGGGATTTGCAATGGTTTACGAGTCCCAAAGAGATGGATAAATGGTTTGACTATTGGAAAGAAGAAAGGATGAGGTGGTATAAATCATTGGTGAATCATGCCGAAGATGTAAATTTTAAACAGCACGGCGAGAAAGAGCTTGCCCATTACGCGAAGAAGGCGTTTGATATTCAATATAAAACGGAAATAGGATGGAAAGAATGGGAAGGAATACATTGGAGAGGAGATTGGGATTTGTCGCGACATGGCGAATATTCGGGGAAAGATTTTACATATACCGACCTTGTTTCAGGCGAGAAATTTATTCCGCAGATTGTGGAAACATCAGGCGGAGTTGACAGAACATTTTTGTTTTTATTGATGGACGCTTATGAGGAGGAAAATGTGGAAGAAATTAAAAAATTAAGAAATAAAGAAATTATAGAACAATTTGTGATTGCTGGGAAAAAAGATAAAGAAGATATTAGAACAGTATTAAAATTAAAGCCGGCTATCGCTCCATATAAAGTCGCGGTTTTTCCGTTGATGCGAAATAAAGAAGAGATTGTAAATAAGGCAAAATCTGTTTATGATGAGTTAAAATTAAAATTTATGACTGCTTGGGATGATAATGGAAATGTCGGAAAAAGATATAGAAGACAGGATGAAATTGGAACGCCGTGGTGCATAACTGTGGATTATCAGACATTGGAAGATAATACTGTGACGATTAGAGATAGGGATACGATGGAACAGATACGGGTGGGAGTGGAAGAATTGGGAAGATGGTTTGATAATAGATTAGTTATGTGTGCTAACAAATAATTAATTTTAGATTTATGATTTTAGATTTTAGATTATATGACAGAGGAAGAATTAAAAAAGAGAACTAAAAATTTTTCCTTAAGGATCATTAAATTAGCAAATGCTTTGCCTAAAAATTCTGCGAGTAGAATAATCGGAGATCAGTTAATCCGTTGCGGAACATCAGTGGGCGCCAATTATAGAGTGGCTTGCAGAAGCAGATCAAAAGCAGAATTTATTGCTAAGTTAGGAACTGTTATTGAAGAAGCTGACGAAAGCGGTTTTTGGCTTGAAATTATAATTGAAAGCGGTTTAATGAAAAATGAGCTTGCGTCGCCGTTGCTCAAGGAAGCTGATGAAATTACTGCGATTATGGTATCTTCAAGAAAATCGTCCTGCAAAAATAATAATGAGCCCAAATCTAAAATCTAAAATCTGCAATCAAAAATTATTTGTCCTCGTAGCTCAGTTGGATAGAGCGAGACACTCCTAACGTCTAGGTCGCAGGTTCAATCCCTGCCGAGGACACTGAGAGAAGTAGAAAGTTATAAAGTTCATAAAGTTAAAAGTAATGGTATCCCGCTTCGGCGGGATGATAAAATAAATATGGATAAAAAATTAAAAGGAATTTTTGTTTTAATCTTTTTACTTGTCCTTATAGTTTTAATGAGATATTTTCAAGTAAGCTATAAATTGATTATTGGATTAGGTGTTTTAGTAATATTATTATTGTTTATTAAAAGATTATTTTTATTGATTAGAACATATAGAATGGAAAAAATGGCTAGGGATTTTGGTTTAAATTTTAGCGGGGATAAGAAACTTTGGAAATTATGGATTATTAATCCTCAAGATAAATTAAATATAATATGGGGTGAATTAAATGGGAATAAAATAGAGATTTATGATTTTGTAAAGTATAAGTGGTCAGATTTTAATAGTATACCTTACTATGATTTATGTGATCATATTATTTTCAGAGCTGGACTTACATTTAGATATTCATATTCTCCTATGTATACAGTTTGCTCTTTCGCTAAGAAAAAATATGAAGTTAAAGGAATTTTATGGATGTTTCCAAGTATCAAATTTTTAAAGAAATGGCTGAAAGCAATTTCAGAAAGGATTGATTATGAACCTAAATATAATCCTATTGTTAATAATCTGAAGATATTTTTATTTTTTATTATTTTAATAATAATTATTTTTTCCATTCTTATGTTTAATTTGTTAATGTTGAAATAGTCGAAATTTATCGGTGACAGTCACCTGCCTGCGTAGACAGGTCGCTACAGCGCACTATTTCGACTGATCGACTGACACTATTTTCAAAAATATGGAGCTAAAAAACTTAATTAAAAGAGCGATGGAGATTAGGGAAAAATATGCGCAATTTGAAAAAGATAATACTGGCAGGGAATGGAATAACTTAGAAAAGATGGCGGGGTTTGTCGGCGATGTCGGCGATCTTCAGAAGTTGATAATGGCAAAAGAAGGACGCAGGAAGGATGTGGCAAATGTAGATGAAAAATTGGCGCATGAATTATCGGATTGTTTATGGTGTGTTTTTGTTTTGGCAAAGGGATATGGGATTGATATTGAAAAAGAATTTATGAAGACGATGGATGAATTGGAGGAGAGGATTAAGAGTAAGATTTAAATATGGATAATTATTATCTTGAAAAATTAAAAAAATCTATTAAGGGAAGAGTTTATATTTTTATTGATGCGGCTAATTTAGAGCGATCTGTCCAAGATATGTGGGTTAATCCGAAAGATGCATCGGGTAGGTTTGGAAAATATTATACTGATCAATTATGCTGGAAGATTGATTATGAAAAATTTAAAATTTTTTTTGCGGGTATTTGCAATTGCCGTAAAATAAAATTTTATTCCGCCAGTTTTAATTCAGAATCGCATATTAAATTTTTGTCTCTTTTAGGAAATAAATTACATTTTGATTTAAAGACAAAACCATTAAAAGAATATAACGATCATACGGCGGATAGTCCCCATCGGAAGGCAAATTTTGATGTGGAGATTGCAGTTGACGCTACTTATGAATTAAATAAATATGATACATTTATTTTGTTTTCTGGAGATTGTGATTTTGAATATCTTTTGAAATTTTTAAGAAGCCAAAATAAAAGCGTTATCGTTTTTTCAAGATCAGGGCATATAGCCAAAGAATTGCCGCCTGCTGCTAATCAGTATTTTGACATTGTTAATATTAGATTAGATATACTTAAAATAATTTGTAAAGCAAAAGATCCTGCCATAAAGGCAGGACCCGCAGTTAATAGCAGATGACACCGCTGTCACCTGTATTATTATTATACTATATATAAAAAAAATGTCAACACTAAATAAACTAACAATTAAAGAAGCGCAAGCAGGGCTTAAAGAAAAAAAATTTTCATCGGTGGAAATTACGAAGGCGTGTTTGGAAGAGATTAAAAAAGTGGATAAAGATATTCACGCATGTCTTGCTGTGGAAGAAGAGAAAGCGTTGGAGCAAGCGAAAAAGGCGGATGAGATGATCGCGATGGGAAAGCAGGCGGCTTTGACAGGCATTCCGTATCTTGCAAAAGATAATATAATGACCGAGGGAATAAAGACAACCGCCGCGTCAAAAATTTTGGAAAATTATACCGCTCCGTATAACGCGACGATTATTGAAAAAATTCAAAAGCAGGGGGGTGTTTTATTAGGTAAGACTAATTTAGATGAATTCGCGCATGGCGCATCCACTGAAAATTCAGCTTTCGGACCGACGAGAAATCCGCGCGATTTAGAGCGGGTTCCTGGCGGATCTTCCGGCGGTTCGGCCGCCGCAGTTGCCAGTGAACAATGTTTGTATTCACTAGGAACAGACACCGGAGGCTCAATCCGTCATCCTGCCGCTTATTGCGGAATAGTCGGGCTGAAGCCATCTTATGGCAGAATTTCCCGTTATGGTTTAATTGCAATGACTTCGTCAACAGATTGTCCTGGCGCATTAACGAAAAATGTTGAAGATGCGGCGATAATATTGAAAGAATTAGCGGGATTTGATATGATGGATTCAACATCGGTTAGAGATAATGTGGATGATTATGTTAAAATAATAAGAGGCGAGATTAAAGGAATAAAAATTGGGGTTCCGAAGGAGTTTTTTGAAAAATTAGAAGATGGGGATGAAAAGAAAAAGATGGAAAAGAGCGGAAAGACGGTAAAGATTGCTGTAGAGGATGGGATAAAAAAATTAGAAAATTTGGGGGCGGAAATTGTGGAAATAAGTTTGCCGCATACGAAATACGCTGTGCCGGTTTATTACATTATAACTCCGGCTGAGATTAGTTCAAATTTAGCGCGGTTTGACGGCATAAGATATGGGCTTTCAAAACAAGACGGGGAAAATCTATTAGATGTTTATCTTAATTCAAGAGGCGAAGGATTTGGCGATGAGGCAAAGCGACGGATTATGCTTGGGACATTCGCGCTTTCGAGCGGTTATTATGACGCGTATTATTTAAAGGCGCAAAAAGTTCGCGCCATAATAAAGAAGGAAATTGATGAACAGCTGGAAAAAGTAGATGTGATTATTACTCCAACTGCGCCGGATTTGCCGTTTAAGATCGGGGAGCAATCGTCTGATCCGTTAAAAATGTATTTAGAAGATATTTTTTTATCAACGGCAAGTTTAGCCGGACTTCCTGCGATTTCCGCGCCATGCGGGAAAGTCGATAATTTGCCAGTTGGGATGCAGATAATAGGAAAGAGAATGGATGAGGGAAAAATTTTACAAGTCGCGTATAATTTTGAGAAAAATTAATAATATAAATAATATTTTTTTCATTTCTACCAAAGTTCTTTTGTCATTCCGACCGAAGTGGAGGAATCTTAGAGTACATAATGCTATCATTATAAATTAAGTAGAATGTGTAATAATAGATCCCTCGGCAAGCTCGGGATGACAGAAACTGCGCTCGGAATGACAAAATAAAAATTATGTCTGATGAACAAAACAATCAGGAAGAAAAAAAGTCAAAGTGTCAGTGCGATTCCAGCAGTAAATTAATGGTTTTATTCGGCATTTTGCTCGGCATTGCCATTATTTCGACAGTCGCTTTTTTTATTTTATTGTTTAGAAGCACTGCGAATGTTATCCCATCCGCTAAAATTGAAGAAGGAGATGTTAAAGGTGAAACTGTGAAGCAAGAAGAGGATGTTAAACCAGAAGAAACCAAACAAAATACTGTTGATTTAACAAAACTTGATATTATAGCGGACGATCATATTAAAGGAGATAAGAACGCGCCTGTGACTGTGGTTTTGTATGATGATATGGAATGTCCTTTTTGCGGGGCGTTTGAAGGAACAAATAAAGATGTTATGGAAATGCTTAAACAGAGAAGCCCGGGATGGGAACCTGTTATGACTAACTTGATAAAAGATTATATAAATCATGGAAAAGTAAAAATTGTGTACAGACATTTTCCTCTTTCTTTCCATCAAAACGCTTTTCCTGCCGCGGAAGCGTCGGAATGCGCGGGAGTTCAAGGAAAATTTTGGGAAATGCACGATAAAATTTTTGCTATCAATGGAAAAGAGCTTAGCGCGGAAAAATTTAAACAGATGGCAAGGGATTTAAAATTGGATATGGATAAATATAATGGATGCATAGATAATCATGAAATGAAAAATAAAGTTATGAATGATATGCAAAGCGGGCAAGCTTTAGGAGTTGAAGGCACGCCTGCGGCGTTTATTAACGGGCAAGTTTTAAGCGGCGCGGTTCCGTATGATAGTTTTAGGCAGGTTGTTGAAGAGGAGCTTAATTAGAGATTAAACTAATTTATGACTGATTAGCGATAGTCGCTAATTTTTGTTAAGTTAAATAAGACTTTAAAAATATTTTTTAATTTTAGTTGATTCAAAAGGCTAAATTTAGAAGTATATTTTTATGGGAAAATAATTTTATGATGAATTTTGAAACACGAGAGGGGTTAGAGGAGCGCGAAGTTGAAAAAAATGAATCTGATGACGAGAAATATTACGGCTGTTTAACAGATGAAGAACTTTTAAGAGATTATAAAAAAATAAAAGAAGAATTAGATTCTGAAATGCGGGGCGATGCGGTTGCAAAAGAAAGGATGAGAATAATAAAAAAAGAATTTTTTAATAGAGGTATTGATGATTATGAAAATTAAAAATAATTTACTCGCTTAGCGCGAGTTTTTGGAGAGATCGCATAGCGGTCGAGTGCGCTCGCTTGGAAAGCGTGTATGCCGCAAGGCATCGAGGGTTCGAATCCCTCTCTCTCCGCAGTGAACAAAGCAAACGAGGAAGAGAGAGCAAGCAAACTGCTTTGCTTGCGCGGGGATGAGAACGCCGGAGCGATGTCGCGCGATTTTTTTGTGAGCGCGATAGCGAGGCGGTGGTCAGACCGAGGAGGCGGAAGCCGACGAGAGTCGAGGCCGAATCCCTCTCTCTCCGCCAAGTTTTACATTCAGCGAAATTGAAAGAAACCAAATAATTAAAGTTGCTAAAAACATAAAGAAATTGCGGGCTATAAATATGCCGATTTTTAATGATTTAAATTTAGATAACTGGAAAGAATCAGAAATTTTGACTGATAGCCTTTGGATTATTCCAGAAAGAGATAAAACAGGAAAACATAACGGCTTTTATCACGGCAATTTTATTCCGCAAATTCCACACCAGTTAATTTTGAGATATACAAAGAAAAATGAAATTGTTTTTGATCCATTTTTAGGAAGTGTTACAACATCCTATGAAGCGGAAGGTCTAAACAGAAATTTTAAAAAATCACAAAAATATGTTTAATTTTTAATAAAATAAAACTATGGAAACAAATTTACTTATTGCAATATCAAATTTAGTCAAAAATCCAATTACAAATT
>JAZDNE010000115.1:0-5450 GCA_043800235.1 bacterium
GATATTTTCAAACAGACCGAAAAATATAAAAGTGGGAAAGAAGCTGACAACGCAATGGATGTGCTTATCAAAGAATGGCAATCTTTGAAATTAGGCGATATTGCATGGCCATTTTCGCAAGGTGCTTTTGATGAATTTGTGCAAAGAATTAATTCAGAAAACAGTACTGGCATTGTCAAAGATGACAAAGTCAAAATCGCCGCAGTTAAATATAGACGAATAAAAGAAATTAACACCGTTAGAAATGATTTTATAGAAACATTAATTTTTGAAAAAAATAATAGTATTTTGCCAACATTGAATCATAGACGAGGTGTTGATTTCTTTATCAACGGAGTTTCTTTTGATCAAAAAGTCGCAAAAAGTCCCACTAATGAATTCAAAAGGCATTTTAAAGATGAATGGCGAGAAAATGCAATCAAAAAACCTGAACTTGTCGCAGAATATCTTTACAAATTCCAAGACGAAGGCAGATTCGGAGCTGATCCAAGATTATTGGTTGTTTATATTGATGAGGATGTTTCAATTGATAAAATCAGAGAGATAATAAACAGAACCGATTTAAATAATCCAGTTGAAATTAATTTTTCCTATAAACACAAAAATCTTGGTGAAAAAAATTATAAAGTGCCTTGTTTTGTAATTTTATTGCATAACTAAATATGGAAAAATTATTACAACTATCGTCTATTTTTGCGAATTTTAGTATTTTTATAGCGGCAATACTAGGTGGATTGTGGGGAATTTATAGATTTAAAATATCTCGCGAAAATAAGCCGACACCACAGTTAGATTTAGATTATAAGGTATTGTCTTACGAGAATAAAAGCAATCTTCTTGTCTTGGGTGTTTATGTAAGCAATGCCGGGAAGTATAATATGTATCCAAGATCAATTTCACTTTCTATAAAATCATTACCAAAAGATGCCTTAATCGGAGCTTCTCCTCATTGGCATGACGGGCATCTCATATTGGATAAATTTGATGTTATCTTAGATTCAAACCCAGACATGAAGCCAGAGGAAATCAATGATTATATGTTGCCGTCTAATGATAAATATATTGAAGTAGTAACATTAGTAATTTCAAAAGAAGAGAGGTTTTTAATGGCAAAGGTTTCATATCTTGATAAAATTGATAATGATTTTTCGATTTATAAATTTTTACAAGTATAATTATGAATTATATCGGCAGTAAATTATCGTTGTTGGAATTTTTAGATGAATCCATCAATAAAGTAGTTGATAAAAACTGCGATATTTTTTGTGATTTGTTTGCTGGAACTGGTATCGTAGGAAGATATTTTAAAAGAAAGGGTTATAAAATAATCGCTAATGATATTCAGTATTATAGCTATGTTTTAAATATGCATTATATTGGTAATCATAAAGAATTACTTTTTACTAAATTATCAAAAGAAATTCCAGAATTAAAAAAATTACAAACAGAAAATCGGAAATTTTTTGTTTGTAATTTTTTATCAGAGCTGAAAGGCAAAAAAGGATTTATTTATAAAAATTATTGTATTGCTGGAACAAAAGATAAAAAAGAACAACGGCAATATTTTTCCGATGAAAACGGAATGCGTTGCGACGCTATCCGTCAAAAAATTGAAAATTGGAAAGAGCAAAATTTAATTTCTGATGACGAATACTATTTTTTGATCACAAGTTTAGTTGAGTCAATTGATAAATATGCAAATACGGCTTCCGTATATGGCGCTTTTCTGAAAAAATTAAAAAAGACGGCTCAAAATAATTTAATTTTGAAACCCGCTGAATTGATAATAAACGAACAAGACCATAAAGTTTTTAACGAGGATATAAATAAGGTGGCAGGAAAAATTAAGGGCGATATTTTATATTTAGATCCGCCATACAATCAAAGGCAATATGCGACAAATTATCATATGCTTGAAACTATTGCGAAGTATGATAATCCCAAAATTCACGGAAAAACTGGCTTGCGAGAGTATCAAAATCAAAAATCGCTTTATTGTTCAAGAACGCAAGTAAAAAAAGCGTTTAAAGATTTGATTTTGAAAGCAAGGGTAAAATATATCTTTCTAAGCTATAACAACGAGGGTTTAATGACTTTGGACGATATTAAGGAAATAATGAGTATGCGGGGCAAATATGGAAATTTTACGAAAGAATATAACCGCTTCAAAGCTGATAAATCGGAAAATAGAAATTATACAGCGAACAAGACGACTGAGTATTTACATTTCGTAGTGTGTAATTAGAAAAAAAGGGGCTTGCCCAATTGTAAATCCGATAAGATTTTCGTCAAAAAAAGTTCAATTTTCGTTCAAAAAACACCGCAGAAAAAATTTAAAAGCTACTAGAAAAGCTTTAACATAATTATTATGAAGAAAATATATATTTTTTTAAGTATAATTTTATTTTTTACAGTGGCTATTGTTATTCCGAAGGTTTTTATTAAAGATTTGATCCAACCTTCTGGCGAGGTAAGAAAATGCGCTATTCCCATAGAGGATAAAGAGGCGGAAAAATGTTGTATTGCCGAAGAAAATGCGATTCCAGCGGTGCAATTGCATTTTGATCATCCAATTCAGCGGTTATTAACTTTTAAAACAACAATAACCCAAAGAGCAGATAGTTTTATTATTGTTAGCGGATATACTTTTTTTGGTATTAAATTTACAGAAGCAAAGTTCTCTTGCGAAGGGGTAGAGACCATTAAAAGTTTTATTTTTTAGCTAATATTTTAAACATTATGAAAACACAAAAAACAATTTTTTCAGGGATAAAACCATCGGGGGATTTAAACATTGGACATTATTTCGGAGCGATAAGGCAGTGGGCGGCGCGTCAAAATGAGGGCAAAAATTATTTTTGCATTGTTGATTTGCATGCGATAACGGTCCCGCAGGATCCGGAAAAACTTGCGCAAAAAACAAGAGAAACCGCCGCAATGTATTTGGCTTGCGGAATTGATCCTGAAAAATCTGTTATATTTATTCAATCCCAAAATTCCGACCATACTGAATTGGCATGGATTTTAAATTGCTTTACGCCTGTAAATTGGATGGAGCGGATGATCCAATTTAAGGAGAAGGCAAAAAAACAAAAAGAAATCGTAAGTTTGGGACTTTTTAGTTATCCCGTTTTAATGGCTGCGGATATTCTTTTATACAACACAACGGAAGTTCCTGTGGGCGAAGATCAAAAGCAGCATGTAGAGCTTGCCCGCGACATTGCGCGAAGTTTTAACTCTCGTTTTAAAAAAGAAATTTTTATTGAACCGGAAGCGAAGGTTGAAAAGTTAGGCGCGCGAATTATGGATTTGCAAGATCCAAAAAACAAAATGAGCAAGAGCGCTGAAAGCGATTTGGGAATTATTTTTATGCTTGATGGCGCGGACGCGATAAGAAATAAAATAAAAAGAGCCGTTACAGATAGCGGCAGCGAAATTAAATTTGATTTGAAAAATAAACCTGCAATCTCAAATTTATTAACGATTTTTTCTTTATCGTCTGGAAAAGAAATCAAAGAGATTGAAGAAAAATATGCCGGCAGAGGATACGGCGAATTTAAAAAAGATTTGGCTGAATCAGTTGTTGAATGTTTAAAGCCGATTCAAGAAAAATACAATGAAATAATTTTAGAAAAAGGGATGTTGGATAAAATTTTAAATAACGGCTTGGAAGCGGCAAAAAAAGCGTCTGGTGAAAAAATCAGAGAAGTAAAGGATATTGCAGGGGTGGGGTTATAGAAAATAAAAAAAATATGAAAGTTATTTTATACATGGCAATTAGCGCGAATGGCATAATCGCAAAAAGCGATGATGATACCAGTTGGATATCCAAAGAGGAATGGGATAATTATAGCTTGACAGTTCGCGCGGCGGGTTGTCTAATTGTGGGGCGCAGGACATACCGCATCCTTACTAAACAACCAGAATTTGCAGAATTCAAGGATGTTAAGCTTGTTGCAGTTTCTCAAGAAGATTTTATAACATTAACTCCCAATCACCTTATCGCTCGCTCGCCAAAAGAAGCATTGGATTTTTTGAAAGATTATAAAGAGATTGTTGTGGCTGGCGGCGGTATTCTCAACGGTTCTTTTCTTGCTGAAAAATTAGTTGATGAAATTTACTTGGACATTGAGCCGATAATTTTTGGCAAAGGAATTCCGCTTTTCAAAGATAAAGAATTTGAACAGAAGTTGAAGCTTATCGGTCAAAAGAAAATAACCGACAATGAAATTTAATTGCATTATCAGGTTTTGAAATAAAAATATGGCAAAAATTATTCGAACAATTTGTTTATTCACAGATGAAATAACAGCTCAAGATATTGAAAAACTCGAGAAAATTTCCCATCTCTTAAAAGAGAATAATTTTTTTTATTTTGTATTGCGAAATTTTGGCTTTGTTATACATCATAACTCCATTATATCATAGAGTTATCTGGTCTATAGCCTGATGAAATAGAAGTTTTTAATCCCGACAAAATAAAAACACTTACTGAAACAACTGTCGGAATAGAGGGAATGAAAGTTGATCGCAAACTTTTTGAAAAAGCTCGCGAAGAACTGCAAAAAGATCCCGAAGTAAAATCCGCCGTGGAAAGCGAGCAATGGGATAAAGCCGCGCAGATTATGCGCGACAAATACGAAGACAAACCGCAATTATTCTTGAATCTTGAAAAAATCCGCAAGAGCGAAAACCTTGATCGCCGTATTTCTTGGCGTGAATTTTTAGAAAGAGTTTTCGGATTGATTGATATTTTCAAAACCAAAGACGAAAAATTAGAGGAAGAATGCGAAAAGTTTATTTCAATATATAAACCCGAAAGCAAATATGTTGGGCATATCAAAAATTACTTAAAAGCGTATGTGTCCAATGAATATTTTAGAAATGAAATAAACAACAGACGATTTCCGCGAGAATACAACGACAACGACAACGCTGTTGAAATATACTGGCAAATTTATGGATAATTTTGATAATCAAAAATTTAAAAATAAATACAGAATTAAATCAACACGATTGGCGGAATATGATTATTCCCAAAATGGGGCGTATTTTATTACAATCTGCGTCAAAAATCGGGAACATCTTTTTGGGGAAATCATTGATGGAAAATTATTAGACAATGAACGGTCAAAAATTTGTATTGCATGCTGGTTAGATCTGCCCAATCATTATGGCAATTGTATTTTAGATGCGTTTGTAATTATGCCAAATCATGCGCATTTGATTATTTTTATTCAAAATGATGCCGTCGCCGTAGAGACAGGTTTTGTAGAGACAGGTTTCGTAGAGACAGGTTTTGTAGAGACAGGTTTCGTAGAGACAGGTTTTGTAGAGACAGGTTTTGTAGAGACAGGTTTTGTAGAGACAGGTTTTGTAGAGACAGGTTTTGTAGAGACAGGTTTTGTAGAGACAGGTTTTGTAGAGACAGGTTTTGTAGAGACAGGTTT
>JAZDNE010000054.1:0-7802 GCA_043800235.1 bacterium
GTTATGCTTCCAAGCGTGATATTAAGTTTAGCTGTTTCAGATAAACTTTTACCAGTACAGTTTTCATAGTGGCTGATGCACTTCTCGTTTAACCAAGGATGTGTTCTAAGCGCGAGTCCATGCGATCCGCTAATGTTTATCATTTCCTGTAAATCCGAAAGCGTATATTGATCATCCGGAGAATGCGTTTGATATCCCTGCGCAATCCCTGAAAAAACAAATATTATCGCAAATACTAATACGGCGTTTAACTTAAAAAAACTTCTCTTTCTCATTACAAAATCTCCTTCATTATTAAATTCTGTGATCAGTAAAAATTCGTGTTTCGTGTTAATCCGTCCTAAATTCGTGTAAATCAGTTTTTTCTCATCTATCACCTGTTCCTTTCTTTTTCGTCTGTTTCGTCACTAATTAGTTTGTCAAAGAGCTATGTTCATAAATTTCCCCTCCCTAATATGTTAATTTGATGAACGCAAAATTATAAACTTATATTAAATCAATAAACCTCTTTTGTCAATAAATTTCCCAGCCCTCATGATCTGTATAAATCAATCGTGTAGGTCCTTTGACAATTTCTCCATTAAAATTATATTCAACCACCCAGTCTGGAAACGGGTCTGACTTTTTCTCTAAATAACCATCTTTTATCATTTTTTCTCCCCTTTTTTTTAATTCTTCATCCGAAAAATCTTCATAAAGCCTTTTTTTATGTCCATCCCACTTTTTAGTATCATATTTAGGCTTATACACATATCCCAACGCTTCTCTGCGATCTCCTCGTATCAAAGCATCCGCATAATGCTGTATCGCTTCTTCTGGAGTTTCGCAAAATTCTACGCCTCTCAAGTTCATTTTGAATGTCCTCCAAGTTTTTGAATTTTCTATATATTCACCCGTATAATTAACCCAGATAAAACGATACAAAAAAATCGCGAGTATAATAATAATCGGATAAACGATAAGTCGGATTACTATTTTTTTCTTTGTTGATTTTTCCATAAAATTAACTCATCTAAAATTTCTAACATAATCTTAGCTAAAAATTTTAAATGAGTCAAATAAACCAATGACACATGATGCCAATTTTCGCTGCCCGCAAAGTCAGTTAATCGTTCCTTGCTCTTATCCCGTATTCCGTTCTCGTCATATTTGAAGCCATTAAAAAAATGGCTCGTGCATTTTGCGCCTTGCGCGTCGATGAGGTTATACCACTCATCTTCTTTGAGCGGTTCATGCCATAAGACATTATTGTAAGAATCGTCTCTGCTTGATCCCATAATCCCATAATCCGCGCTGACTCCGCCAAGGAGTATATATTTTTTCTCCGCATTCGATAAAATTTTCCCTGTCCATTTTTCAAAAAATTCAATGCATTTCGCGTTGTGCCAAAGATGCGCGCCAAAACCTAATGTGGCAGGTATCTGGCTTAACTGGTTTTGCTCAATTCTTGTTCTGATATCCGCTAATGACCAGCCTGTGGAAATATCATGGGTTTTTACGGCATAAGTGTTTCCGCAAAAACAAAGCGTTGTTAAACATATTGCCAAACTACAAAATAAACTTTTCCATTTCATTTTAAAATTCCTTTCTTAAATTTAAAGCAGTGTTATTGATTAAAATCAGCCATACATAAATTTGAGTAAATCAGTTGTTTCCTTTTTCACCTCGCTTTCTCTCTTTTTATTTTTTGCGTCAGTATTACATAAAAAGAGTCTTTAATTTTCAATGTTCATTTTTTTATCCCTCCTGTGTAAAAGATCAATATTTTGCCAATACTTTATGAAGCAAAGGCAACCAAAATTATATTAAAATTTAACATAATTTCTCAATCTATTTTCCAACCTTCTGAAACGGTGTTTACTACTCGCAACATAAAAGTATGTTCCTTTTTTCCTTCTTGAGTCATGACTATTTCTCCCCATTCAGCCCCCCCCCAACCAGTTTGCCATTTATTATAACTCCATCCGTTTAATAATTTTTTTCCATATTCTGTCAACTCCTCATCGGTATAATCTTCATAAAGCCTTCTTCTATATCCTTCCCATCTCCAAATATCCCGTGGTGGTTTGTATACATACTTTAACGCCTCTTCTCGGTCTGCTTTCATCAAGGCTTCAGCGTACCGGCGGACGGCTTCTTCCGGTGTCGCGCAAAAATCAACGCCAAGCAGCTTTGGTTTAGGGTGTTCTTTTCGGTATTGTTTAAATAAATAAAAAGACAGTACTCCGGCTAGAAGAATTATTATTGGATAAATAATTAACCTTATTTTATTATCTTTTGTCATAAAATTAACTCATCTAAAATTTCTAACATAATCTTAGCTAAAAATCTTAAATGAGTCAAATTCAAATAAAAAATTCAATTAAAAATTTCTGCGTCGCCTTTCAAGTAGTTCAATTTCAACTTCCAGTTCCGCTTCGCATCCGTGCCTGTCGCAGTATCTATAGCATTTTCATCCGTACTCGACGCATTTTCACTTTTCTCGTTAATATTTGAATTCCCCAATTTCTCAATTTCATTCCCACTCTTTTTCCTGCACCCCGAAAAAGCCAAAATAATGGCTAAAAATAAAACGAAGAGATATAATTGTTTTTGCGGTATTTTTCTCATATTTTTACTGAAATTTCCAAACTATTTATAACTTACTCGAAATTTAAGAATTTGTTAAAAACACATTATTAGACTTTAGAAGAATAGCATCTTACAATCTATTTTTTGTCATTTCGACTGTAGGTAAAAATCCATTGAATTTAGAAATTGACTAATCTAAGCGATTTCTCACCCCGCTTTGCGGAGTTCGAAATGATAAAAAATATTTTTCTATACCCTCATTATAAATTATTTCAAGATAATATTAAACAAATATCCCGTAAAAATTATTCCTGCGGTTACGATTCCCGCGTAAATTAGAATAAGTTTTGTTTTCATCACTTTTTTCAAGATCAAAAATTGTGGAAGTGAAAGCGCAGTAACTGACATCATAAAAGCTAAAGTCGTTCCCATTGCAACGCCTTTTTCCGAAAGAACTTTGACAAGCGGGATAATTCCCGCGACATTGGAGTATAGTGGAACTCCGATAACGGCAGCCAACGGAACGGCATACCATTTGTTCGCTCCCGCGTATTGCGCAAGAAATGAAGCTGGAATATAGCCGTGTATAAATGCGCCTAAACCAATGCCGATCAAAATATAAAACCAAACTTTTTTGATAATTTTCTTTGTGTAATTTTTGGCGTATTGCGTTCTTTCTTTCCAACTTAGTTTGTTTCCATTTTCCGAATTGTTGATTTTGTTATTGAAAACAAAACTTTCCACCAAATTTTCAACTTTCAATTTTCCGATAATAACGCCGGAAAAAATCGCAATCGCAAGTCCGCTGATGATGTAAATCGAAGCGATTTTAAGCCCGAACATCCCGAGCAACATAACAAGAGCGACCTCGTTTATCATCGGGGAAGCGACTAAAAAAGAAAAGGTTATCCCCAATGGCGCGCCCGCCTCGACAAATCCCAAAAACAAAGGCACGGCTGAACAGGAACAAAAAGGAGTAAGAATCCCAAAAGTTCCAGCGAGAAAATGCCCGAAAAATTTATTTTTTCGGGACAAAATATTGCGAATTTTTTCCGGCGGAAGAAAAGAACGGATTATTGAAACAGCAAAAATAATAGATGAGAGCAAAATAAAAATTTTTATTGTGTCGTAGATAAAAAAGTTTATGGCATTTGCAAGAAGCGTTTTTTTCGCAATGCCGAAAAAATTATAAGTCGTCCAATCGGCGAATAATTGGACAGGATAAAAAATTGAAGGCATAAATTTAGCAGGGATCGTTGCCGAATGTAATTTTTTTCCAAAATTTTGAAATTTTTTAGGTTTTAGTAAGCCAAAAAATTTTTCAAAATTATAAATTTTGCTATTCGGGACTGTCGCCGAATGCCTCTTTGTCCTAAATTTCCATATTTCGGTCAAATTTTCCAAAAAATTTATTGGCTTAGCTTAGGCTAAACCGCAAAATTTGTTTGAAAAATTATGCCTCGAAATCTGGAAATTTATGACTAAAGGAGCATTCGGCGACAGCCCCTATTCGGCGAAAGTCCATAGCGAACGAGCAATTTTTTTGGACTGTTTTTTATTCTTTAATTACCCCATTCGCATAATTTCCAAACAGACTCAAAATTTCAAATATTTCGCTTTTGTCTTTTAGATAATCGATATTTACAAAAAAATTTTCATCACCTGTATTCTTTGCATCCGCGCGCGTTAGATTATTAGACAGATAAGTTTTAAGCGTGTTTTTAGAATTGCTTAGCAAGATAAGATTAGAAGTTTTCGCGTAAGATAGCTCAAAGTCGATGGTTGATTTTGAGATGTCGCCTATTATGTCGGATAGTTGAAATGGCGATTCTTTAAATTCAAATCTTAGAGGATTAGACCATAACTCTGTCATAAATGTTCCGTCCGGCAAAGTCGCGATTTTTTCTTCAGGCATAATTTTGTCAAGATAATTTATTGCTGTAATTTTGAATTTTTCAAGATTTTTTTTATTTTCGTCGTTGTTTTGCAGGGTTAAAATGTAATAAAAGCGAGAATTTTCACCGTTGAGCATTAGTTGATCATGAGGATTTTTTGCCGCAGTATTATGGTTTGAATCGTTTTTTAGCAAAATAAAGTTTATTTTTTGATTGTTTAGAGTTTCTTCTAAGAATTTTATCAATGAAACAGAGTTATCCATTACCCCGTTTTTAATAAAGAATGAGGTTAAATTTTCTCGCGCAGGCAAGTAAGTTTCTAATGAGAGAATTGTGTTTTTGTCGATTTGCGCGACATCCGCAAGATTATTTATTTGCGCTGAAACGATTTCATTATTTTCAGTATCTGAAATTTTTAGTTTATAATTTTTTTCATTTTTCGCGATCCCTATAAAAATTTCTTTATTTAGATTAGTTTTTACCGCCTCATCAATAAGATTATTTTGTTTATCGATTTTTTCGTGATTTAAATAAAAAGTAAGCATAGAGCCGTTTTTTTGTTTGAATAATTTTAGTGTTCGCTGATGTTTAAATTGTTTTTGATTTAAGTTTTTTAAAATTTGAGGTTCTTTCGCAAGGACGATAAATTTTTCATTCCATTGTTTTTGAGTCAAACCTGTTTCCGATGCCCAGAAATATATAGTATTTTTTTTCTCCGCGGCAGGCAATATAATGACCGGATAATTTTTTCCATCTTTTTCGAAAAAAATTATCGCCGCTTCTTTTAATTCAGAGAGTAGTTTTTCATTATCGTCTATGGTTATTTGGAAATATTTTTTTAGACGGTTAATAAAAAAATTTTTAGATATTTGTTCGTTTTGCGCGAAAGAAAAGTGTATTACTGCTGTTAAATTATCCGGCAGACAGTTTATTATTGAGTTTTGAGCGTGTTTTATGCTATATATGCTGAAAAATATCACAATTACAAAAAATAAAATAAAAATAGCTTCTATGCCATAGAAAAGTCTATGAAGGGTAGTTTTAAGTTTGGCAAACTCGTTGCTTATTTTTTTGACGCGCGGGAGCATAGGTTATTATAAATTAGAAATTTTTTTTATCTTTCATCGACGCGGTTTATTTTTAGATTAACAAATTTTTTATAGTAAGCCATTCATAATAATATTCCTCTCTTCTATCTTTATCATGGAATTTCAACATAGAATCTGTAATTATAATTCGAGTATCTTTGTTCGCCATATTTTTAAAATGTTCCGGCATAATCCGCATTTGTATTTTTTTCGAAAATTTTTCTGAAATGAATAGCATTATTAAATAAAATGACGCTGATAAAATTTTATTTTTTTTGTTATTTTGTTTATAGTTTAAATATCTTTCCCAATTAGGAAGCATTTTTTTTATCCAATTATTCGCTTTTATAAGTTTAGCATAAGTTTCATTTTTATCGTAGATGGGAACGAGCGTCGCTATCCAATATAAAAGGTAAATATCGAAAAGATCTTTTTGAGGGCGATATTCCGCCTGTTTGCCGTTTTGGCGAAAATTGCCGCCTTTGTTAATTTGAATTTTTTCTAAATCTAAATTGTCTTCGCTTGTAAAAAAACTCGCGCAAATCTTATTTTTTGAATTTTTTGGAGTTGGTCTAAGACATAGCAATTTTAAAATTCCAGTTGCTAATAATCGCGTTGTCCATATTTTATTTTTTGAGCTTATAATAAAAATGTCTATATCGCTTTCTATTTTTGCATTATTGTAAGACAAAGAATTACAAACTGCAATCATTTTTACGCATGGCGCGCATTTTAAAATTTTGATTACGCGCAACGCTTTTTTATATTTATTTTTTGCTATCTCATTTCTCTCTAATCTTATTTTTAGCAGGTTTTCTTGCGGGCGACAGAAAGAGTTATTTTTTGTATTTTTTAACTGGTTTATCCAATAAAATCCATTTTCTTCTTTAATAATTTTTTCTTTTTTTAATTCATCAAGCGCTTGTTTAATTTTTGATAAAGAAATTTTATCTTCAGATAAGTTATTTTGTTGTTTTGTTATTTTGTCGTTTTCTTGAATCATAAATTTCCATATTTCAAAATCGCATAAAGGATAGCTGAAAATATGGAAATAGGACAGAGTTGCAATGATATCATTTTTTAAGTCTAAATATTGCATATAATGAGTATATATGTAATAATAAATATGTGATTTTAGTATATCTAAATTTAACTCAAAACACAAATCCCACCTTATTCCCCTGTAAAAGCAGGGATATATAAAAATATGGCTAAAATTTTATCAGGAAAAGAATTAGCGGAGGATGTTTTTTTCGCATTGCGAAAAAAAGTGGTGAAAGCGGAAAAGGGCGGCGAGCGGACGCCAGGACTCGCTGTGATTCTTGCAGGAGAGGACGAGGCCAGTAAATTGTATGTAAGGAACAAAAAAAGAGCGTGTTATAAAGTTGGAATAGCGTTTAATGATTATTATTTTACAAAAGACGCGAAAGAAGCGGAAATATTAGAAACGATAGAGTTTTTAAATAATGATCCATCGATTTTTGGGATCATAGCGCAGCTTCCTTTGCCGTATGGATTTGACGCTGGTAAAATTATAAGAGCTATTTCGCCTGAAAAAGATGTTGACGGATTCCATCCTGATAATATTGAGAAATTTATATCGTTTATCCATAGCGACATTGAAAAAATTGACGAAATAATGTCCCCGCCCGTTATAAAAGCTGTTATAGCTTTATTGGATCAAGTAAATGAGTCTATAATCGGAAAAAGAGCCGTTATTATTTCGAAAAATGAAATTTTTGCCAAACCTTTGCTTGAAACCGTGAAACTAAAAAAAGTTGACGCGGAGATTATTGCTCCAGAAAAAATTGATGACAAGTTAAAAAAAGCTGATATTATAATTTCCGCCGTGGGACATCCTAATTTTTTGAAAGGGGAAATGATAAAAGACGATGTTATAATTATTGATGTGGGCACGACCTTGGTTGACGGCAAGATTGTCGGAGACGCGGATTTTAAATCATGCGATAAAAAAGCCTCTTATATTTCTCCTGTTCCCGGCGGAATAGGACCTCTTACAGTCGCTTATTTATTAGAGAATGTTATTATGGACATCACACTATGACATTGCGCTCCATAAGCGCGCTTTCATAATGCAATGTCCATAATGGGACTGTCGCCGAATACCTCTTTGTCCTAAATTCCCATATTTCGGTCAAATTTTCCAAAAAATTTTTTGGCTTAGCTTAGGCTAAACCGCAAAATTTGTTTGAAAAATTATGCCTCGAAATCTGGAAATTTATGACTA
>JAZDNE010000061.1:0-3412 GCA_043800235.1 bacterium
CTCCTTTAGTCATAAATTTCCAGATTTCGAGGCATAATTTTTCAAACAAATTTTGCGGTTTAGCCTAAGCTAAGCCAAAAGATTTTTTGGAAAATTTGACCGAAATATGGGAATTTAGGACAAAGAGGTATTCGGCGACAGCCCCTTTATAGTTTATGGAGTGCGAAGTCATAGTGTGATGTCCATATGTTAAAAATAACGCGACATTTTTACTTCCAACATTGATAATACGCTGTGGTATGATTTGTTTTTATGTACCAATTACTTTTAATATTATCGCCTTGAAGCAATTTACAGCTTGCGTTAGTATCGTTTGTTTCATTGCAAATTGGCGGAGATTCTGTGCACCCAGATTCCCCGTATTCGCAAACATACCCAATAGGGCCATCTGGTCTAGTCCATTTGCAATTATTTCCATTTTTTCCGCTACAGGGAGACATTGATTGTTTACTTGTATAGCCAGTTTCTTCTAAACTTTTCCACTGATTATCAGGTTCTAGTAATGGATCTCCATAGGCTACACCTTTTTTTCTTCCGCAACATCTGCACCCATCATTTACGCAACTTACTAATTCACAACAAGTAGCGGTCTCTTTTATTGATGTGGTATTGCACCCTGTGGAAGTGCTTGCTATAGGGACAGGAGGATTTGCGACACAAGTGGAATTCCAGTCTGTGCAATCGCTCTTGCAACTTTTCGTTCCGATAATAGATATGCTCGCGCAATAAAATGGAAGCCCTGAGTAATTTGTTACTGAGCAAGGAATACTATTGCCGTCGCAAATTTCTTTATTCACAGTATTATTTGTTCCATTTTGCGCTATTCCATCTCCGCAATAACCACCGCTCCATTTGCAATTAGTACACCCGTATTGACTGCCGTTTAATCCGTTTCCAGCAGATTCGCATTGTTCAATAATTCCTCCATCTGCCCAACTCTCTACCTCTTTATTTCCGCAAAACGGAACAATCTTGAGCTCAAAAATTTTACTTGCCACTCCGCCGTATCCATCATTTACCGCAACCGTAAACTTATACGCTCCGTAATCCGCGGCAGTAAAATTGTCCGGACTTTTAATTTCCCCAGTCGCGCTATCTATAATTAAAATAGTCCCTCCATTATCTTTATCGCAAGTCATACTATAAGTTAGAGAATGTCCATCCGCGTCGCTTGCTTTCACATCATAGGAAAAATTTTCTTTTATATGTTTCTTAATAGAATTCGCGGGCGATAAGCTAATAATAGGAGTAGCATTCGTAACGGTTAATTCAATATTTTTTTCCGCGATCCCGCCTTCGAGATCTTTTGCTTTGATAGAAAAAATATGAGTCGTAACATCCGTCGAGACATTAGGTTTGCCTAAAATTTTTATGCCTGCCGAAGATTCTTTTATATTCACGGTTTCGGCTAAACCATCAAAATGAACCCAACTCGGTCTATTATTTGAAATTTCGTATGTTAAAATATTATATTCAATATCTTCCGCTTTTATAAAATATCCTTCCCAATTATAACCAACAACCGTTGTAGCGGTATATGTATTTCCTGTTCCAGAAAATCTTGGCGCTTGATCTTTTACAGCTATACTAACAGCATAAACTTCGCTTTCCATCGCGCTATTCGTCAAATTTTTTATGCCATCGTCAAAAACTTTCAAATTTATTGTTCCGCTGCAAATTCTATTTCCGGCGGTAATCTTTAAATTTTTATAACTTATAAATTTATCGCCATAAAATTTATCCGCGTTTTGAACATTCGGCTCGAGAACAGCGGCAGAAATACAATCCGTTCCGTTTATTAAAGGCGCCACCCATATAATTTTTCCGGTAAATTTATTATAATCATACGCTCGCGCTTCAACTATTTTTGTTTCTCCGAGAGATATTTCAACCGCGGGCATAATTTGAATAACAGGTTTTATATTGCCAGCTGAATAGACAGCTTGCATACTAAAAATATATTCTCCGCCGATATAAGCCGTCTCCCAATTTTTAGCGTTAAATTCATAAGACGCGCCATTGCTATAAGATTTGTAATAATAAACTAACGAAGTTTGAGGCAAACCAGCATTTATATTTTTTTGTCCGTTAAAAAGTCTTGTTTTTTCATTCCAGCATGTTTGCTCGTCGTATCCATCGCAATAACAGTCTGGATTACTTTCATCGCATATTCCAAAACTATTCACAGGATCAACAGGAATTGTTATGCCAAGATCCGCGCCTAATGTTTCCTGCCAGCTTGACCATTTTGACAATGTTTCTGTTTGGATATATGTTCCCGCGTTTAATTTCGGATAATATCCATAAGCCTCGTAATACTTCTTAAACACCCAATGCATATACGCCATATCCGCCAATCGTCTTGAATCTCGCCTTATCGCCGCGCGCGCCGCGTCAACTTCCGCCTGTCCCGCATAAAGTTTGCCGCTTGAGCATCCCGGACACGGCGTATGCAAATTTATATTTGAATTAAATTTCCAATTATTTATTATTTGATCAAAAATATTTTGATTTATTTCGTCGTCTTCTGTGTAAGAAATCACATATATATTGGTATAAAAATTTTCTTTTTTAGTTCCTCCGCTATCGCATTCTCCTTCATTATTAAGCGCAAAGACGGAATTATCTTTTTTGCAAAAAAATGGATTTAAAATTTCAGGATGTAAAATATTCATAGCATTAACATACACAGTATTGCCGTCTTTTATTCCGTCATATCCATCCGTTTGTATTGGAATCGGACTTCCTTTGCTTTTAAATCTTTGGTTTTCATACCATATTTGAACCGGCAGATGTTCCGAGTTCGGCATTATGCGGACTCCAATCGCGGATTTTTTTTGAGCAAAAATTGGAACGACTATAAAAGCGGCTATTGCTATTATTAAAATTGTTATAAATATTTTACGCATAATGAGGGTGTAGAAAAATGTTTTTTGTCATTTCGAACTCCGCAAGGCGGGGTGAGAAATCGCTTATATTAGTCAATTTCTAAATTCAAGGGATTTCTCCCTACGGTCGAAATGACAAAAAATAACTTGTAAAATGCTATTATTCTACAGTCTAATAATAGAAAATATTTTTTATTTTTAAACCGCGGAATAATTATTGGGAAATAAAAATCATCATCTATCTTCCACTACTACCCATCCATTAAATGATTGATAAGTTTTCGGATCAACAGGACAAATATCATTAGCAACTCCATTGCTGCACCATCCCCAGCTATCTTTTATTCTTATCCTCGGTTTTACAAGACAACATCCAGCGCCGTCGGACGCTCCGCGATCTGAGCATTCCTTAGATCCGGGCGAAAAACAGCATACTCCGGAATTATCCGAAATACAGGACGGTCTATCTATGTTATCTTCATTATTTGCTAATTTAGCAGCTTCTGTTTTCGCGGTATTATAAT
>JAZDNE010000092.1:0-4578 GCA_043800235.1 bacterium
ATTAAAGCAACTTATCACCACCAGCTACAAACCTTCGCCCGTAGCAAATACCCAACTATCGTTGTTCGGTGATGATAAAACTCTTACAAAATCAAAAGGCCGCCCAAAGGTAACAGCCAATAAATTCATTATCAACGAAGCACGCGACATAGACGGCGACGGCGAGTTCAATTTAAAGGATGTTGCTAAGCAGTTAAAGGCAAATAAACATAACGAATGGACACCGCTTGAGGGCGCTGGGGACTTTCGAAGTGATGAATGTGTAAGTCTGCTTAAACAATCTGATATCGTCGTAACGAATCCGCCTTTTAGTTTGTTTCGCGAATATGTTAAACAACTTTTTGATTATAATAAAAAGTTTTTGATTATTGGCAATATTAATTGCCTAACTTATAGAGAAATATTCCAAAAAATTAAAAAAAATAAAGCATGGCTTGGTAATGGAATGGGAAGGTGGATTTCTGGATTTATTGTACCTGAATCCTACGAATTGTATGGATCAGAAGCTCGAATAGATGAAAACGGAGACAGAATTGTAGCCACTAATAATTGTTTGTGGCTTACTAATCTTGACCATGGGCGCCGTCATCAACCATTACCGCTTATGACAATGGCAGAAAATTTAAAATATAGTAAACATAAAGAAATTAGAGGCAAAAAAGCGTATGATAAATATGACAATTATGATGCAATAGAAATACCTTTTACTGATGCGATACCAAGTGATTATAAAGGCGTGATGGGTGTGCCTGTTACATTTCTTGACAAATACAATCCCGAACAATTTGAAATCATCGACATAAATCCACACTTTTTTTCTATTGTGGAAAAAGGACTGCCGAAACCTTCACAATTAAAAATTTCAGGACAAAATGATCCATATGCTCGTATTTTAATTAAACATAAGAAAAAATAAAAATTAAATTTTTGGAAATAAAAAGATGTTAGATCAAAATAAAATCGAAATTATTAAAAAAGAATTTAAAGATGCAAAGTCCGAACTTTTTTATTGGTTAGATTTTTCTCGAAAAATTGACGAAAATTTTTTAAATGTAAAATTGGCATTTCTCACTTTTTTGGGTGTTGTTTTTTCTATTTTTTTAGTAATAGCGAAAAATTTAGCAATAAATTTTTACTATTCGTTTTAGCGGATTTTATTTTTGTAATTTTTTTATTGATTTATGATTTTTATGTTTATTTTAAACCTTTAAAAATCGCTACGATTAAAGCAGCGGACAAGGTCTTTTATTGTAACATTCTTTACACAGCCGCAGTTGCGGATGAAAATAAATTTGATGATTATGCGAGGGAAGCTCAAGAAAGATTGCAAGACTCCCCATGTTCTTTCTGATGATATGGAAAATAAAATTCCTATTGATGACATTAGAAAAAAGATGAATAAAAATGAAAAATTTCCCGACTTAAATTTTTATTTATGGGTTTTATCAATTTTAGTTATCCCAATCTTATTTTTATTAAATTTTTGTAAATTAATATAAAAGAAACCGTTATTATTTAGGAAAATAATTGCATGAACAAACAAGACAAAAACAACCAAATCATCATCTGCAACACCGCAGACGGCGAGACTAAGATTGAAGTGCGGATGAAAGATGATACTGTTTGGCTCACTCAAGACCAAATGGCGGAGCTTTTTGATAAAGCAAAATCTACCATAAATGAGCATATTCAGAATATCTATGACGAAAAAGAGCTTATTTTAGAGGAAACTATGAGAAAATTCGGAAATTCCGAATTTTCTACCAAACCAACAAATTATTACAATTTAGATGTAATCATTTCTGTCGGATATCGCGTAAAATCATTTCGTGGCACGCAGTTTCGCATCTGGGCGACGCAGAAATTAAGAGAGTATATAATAAAAGGTTTCGTTATGGATGACGAGCGTTTAGCGGAAGGTAAAGTTAAAAAGACATATTTTGAGGAATGGGAAGAACGGATCAGAAGAATCAGGACTTCGGAAGCCAATTTTTATCAAAAAGTCCGCGATGTTTTTGCCACTAGCGCAGATTACAATCCAAAAACAGATTATGCCAAATTGTTTTACGCAACGGTGCAAAATAAATTTCACTATGCCATTACCGGCTTAACCGCGGCGGAAATTATTTCTTCGCGCGCAGACAGCTGAAAAGAAAATATGGGGCTGACAAATTGGAAAGGCGAAATTATTACTCGCGAACAGGCGGAAATCGCGAAGAATTATTTGGAAGAATTGGAACTAAAAAGATTAAATTTATTAGTGGAACAATTTTTGTCTTTTGCCGAATTACAAAGCGTAGAGCAAAGAGTTATGTATATGAAAGATTGGATCCAAAAGTTGGATAATTTTTTGATTTTGAATGACAAACAAATTTTACAAACTGCCGGCAATGTTTCGCATCTGGAAATGGAGAAAAAAGTGAGAGAGGAATTGGAAAAGTATAATCAGAAAAAAATCAGTAATAAATTTTAATTTTTTAAACAATATGGAAACAACTTTAAAAACGGAAATTACTGTAAATGAAATTTGCGATGGTTTTGTTTATAACGAACTGGAAGGCAAAGGCTTGTTTGGCTTGTCTGGCAAGCTCACAATCCAGCCGGAATATCAACGCAATTATATTTACGCATCTGACGGCGGAAAAAGAGAAATGGCTGTTATTGAATCAGTCCTCAAAGGGTACCCAATAGGATTGATTTATTTTAATATGGTTTCTGAAAATAATCTGGAAGTTTTGGACGGTCAGCAACGAATTACCAGCCTTGGTCGATTTATTACTAATAAATTTGCTATCAAAGATGAAAACGGAATGCAATATTTCGGGGGTCTGGCAAAAGACAAAAAAGATAAGATATTGAAAACCAAACTGCTCATTTACGAATGCGAAGGGACGGAAAGCCAAATCAAGGAGTGGTTTAAAACGATCAATATTGCAGGGGTTCCGCTCGTTCCTCAAGAATTATTAAATGCGATTTATTCCGGACCATTCGTTACATTGGGTAAAGAGGAGTTCAGCAACAGCCAAAATGCCAACATTCAAAAATGGGGCGCGTACATAAAGGGGAGCGCAGATCGGCAGGCATTTTTTGAGAGAGCTCTATATTGGGTAAGTAAAGGCAGCGTCGATGATTATATAAGCATTCATCGCTTCGACAAAAATATCAATGAATTAAAAAAATATTTTAACAGCGTGATTGATTGGATTTATAGTGTATTTATAGATGTTGAAAGCGAGATGTGCGGACTTGAGTGGGGGCGACTTTATGAGCAGTACCACAAGAAAGCCTATGACCCTAAGAAAGTATCCGCCGAAGCGCAAAATCTCTACGCTGATCCATATGTAAAAAATCGCAAGGGCATTTTTGAGTTTATTTTGGGTGGCTCCGCTGATACCAAATTGCTTGAAGTCCGGGTTTTTGATGAAGCAACCAAAAAAGCAGTGTACAAAGAACAAACAACTAAAGCCGAAAAGAAAAAAGTATCGAACTGTCCGCTTTGCGCAATTGGACATGATGCAAACAAAAAGAAAATTTGGAGTTTGAGCGATATGGACGCCGATCATGTTTCGGCTTGGAGCAAGGGTGGAAAAAGTAATATTAAAAATTGCCAAATACTGTGTAAAACACACAACCGAGCAAAAGGAAATAGATAAAAATTAAAAAAATTAATTTTTAGCAAAAGAAAATATGAGCGACAAAATAAATCTAATTAGATCAGAAAAAATCAATCTACTTAACAACCCCACTTTGACTGAAAAATGGGTGCAAGAAATAATTGCAAATGATCCGTCTATTTTGGGATTGGGATACTTGATTTTAAAAGATAAAGAAAGAATCCATCCAAAAGCAGGAAGACTTGATTTGTTGCTTCAAGATCCTGACTCTGAAAGAAGATATGAAGTAGAAATACAGCTTGGAAAAGTTGATGAAAGCCATATTATTAGGACAATTGAATATTGGGATATTGAGAAAAAAAGATACCCGCAATATGATCATTGCGCCGTTATCATTGCTGAAGATATTACGAATAGATTTTTGAATGTTATTAATATTTTTAATGGCACAATTCCACTTATTGCAATAAAAATGGAAGCTTGCAAAAATGGAAATGATTATTGGCTAAATTTCACAACCGTATTAAATGAAGTTAGCCTCGGACTTGTAGAAGAAGATGAAATCAAAGAAGGTGCAGATAGAAATTATTGGGAAAAAAGAGGAACAATAAAAACAGTTGTTTTAGCTGATGGATTAGTAGAATTGATAAATGAATTTACAAGTGGGTATGAGTTGAAATACAACAAATTTTATATTGGACTTTCGAAAGACGGACAGCCTGATAATTTCGTTATATTTAGACCAAAGAAATCCAATACAACAATGGAAATAAGACTGGAACAAAGCACAGAAACAGACAAACTAATTGAGGATGCAGGTCTTGATTTGATGGAATATGATAATAAATGGAATAGATACAGAATAAGAGTATCAAAACAAGATTTATCAAAAAATAAAGAATTGATTGTGAACTTGCTAAAAATGGCATACGGAAAAACAATAAAATAATAAGGAGTTTTTGAT
>JAZDNE010000132.1:0-3113 GCA_043800235.1 bacterium
ACCATTCAAATACTCCTTTGGGAAAAACTAATTCAAAAACTTGTTTCTCTTCTTTTGTCATAGTAATTATTGTTATTAAGTTAATAACAATAATTATACCTTATTTTTTATTATTGGTTAAATTGCGTATGACCCAACAAATTGCCGTTGCACGATGCGTATTCCTGAACAACAAATTCCTGTTCTTTCCCATCGCCATCAATATCATACGGCTTGTAATAAAACAAATATTTTTCTGAAAATTCTGGCAACACCAATTCAGGATTAGTCAGATTCGCAGTATCAACAATTTCATTATCATGCGATAAAAATAATTTAGTATTTGATTCATAAATTTTTCCAAAACGAAAACCGCAATATGGTCCATCCGCTTCAGTCACTCTTTTTTCCGAAAAAATTTTCAATTCTGTAATAATCTTACTATTATTATCTAATGCAGTTTCATCCCTCCAAGAAAATATCGGCGACTCCTTGCGACTGCTCGCATAACATATGCCACATAAAAGTAAAACTATCAATATCAACAATACTATTAACCAAAAACAGACAGGGCTGTAATTTTTATTTGTAATATAACATTTTCCGTTATTACCACGCAATTTTCTTTTTTTGTTTTGTTTATCTACTCCGTCAGCACTTGTGATAGGCACTTCACATTTATATTCATCTTTCAAATATGGACAATATGGAATAATTCTATTATTCTCGAACTTCACATTATATTTTTCTTTACTGAGACTGCATGTAATTGATCGAGGGAAAATTATTTTATTTCTAAAAAATTCAAGTAACCAATCTTTTATTAGCTCATAAATTTTCATAAATTCTATTTTTTTCTTATCCTGCTCCTCATAACTAATAAAAAATTCTTTAGAAAATAATTATAACTTATACATCTTTCAACGAATCCAATTTTTTCTTTACCTCGTAGGGAGAATTTATATGTTGCAATACAATTTGGTCAACTGTTGTTCCAGCCGTAATAACGGCAATGTTTCCTGTATGTGTAATAATTCTGTCAAAAAATGGTTCTCGGATATGAATGTCTGTAATCTTTGGATAATCAACGCTTATCGTGTGAGTGGAAAGCCAACCACGATGGATTAAAACGCGCTTGTTTGTAAAAGCATATGCGTTCGCGGCTTTTAGATAAAACGCATAATAGAAAATGGCGATAAGGAAAATAAAAATCCCAAATCCCCTAGCAAACAAAAACGGAAGGCTAATTATTCCCCAAATTATTAAACCAAATTTTATATACCTATCTCCCACAGAAAACTCATATTCTACTTTTTCATCACTGCTTAATGTTTTTTGCCAAATTTTTTCGTACTTCATATTTTTATAACGTCTAAGGTAGTCCAAAGTATAAATCACCTTGGAATATCCCTTGTGACGAATTTAATCTATTCAAATTTCTTTGTTTACAAATTTTACAAATTCCAATTCGCATAAAAAAACATTTATGAAGTGAGGCGTAATAAATCTTCCCCGCCAAATAATCCAAAAAACTTGCCATGTTTACAACTTGCTTTAATTAGAATTGAATACAAGCCAGCATTCTCTATATTAAATTTATACTCAAAATTTTCTTTTATAATCCTTGTCATAATTTTCGTAATTTTTGATTTAAAAACTTTGTTCCTTAAGAGCGCTGATTATTTTCTTTTGCCGGATACAATTCTTTATATCCTTTGCGCCATTATATTATCCCGTAACCTTTTTCATACTCTCTCTGCAAGTTTCTTCAAATACTTTAAGCTCTTCCGATTTAATAAATGTTCCTTTAACATACTCATAAACATCCGCTTGCCCAACGCAAGGATCTGGCATATAATTATAGTCCACTCTAACTTCCAGCTTTCCATCGTCATCATAATCCACAAATTTAATGCCATTCCTATTAAGAAATCCAGGAGATTTATATTCAGGAATAGTTGGGATAATTTCTAATTTCCCGCTATTATTTAATTGATAAATTTCGGTCCAAATTCCGTTTGCGCCAACCGCCAATTCTACTATTACTTCCTTTAAACCATCGCCATTTATATCTTTACTAAACCCATAAGGATCGCCTTGCATTTTAAAAATCTGTCCTTGAAATTCCATCTCAGTAATCCGTTCTAATATTTCACCATAATAAAAATGAAAATTAACTGTTTCCTTATCCCCATCGCCATCTAAATCATCCTCTAATCTATAAAATTTTTCTTTACCCTTATCTTTTATCATTTCTATATTTGAAGAAATTGTTTTTTCCTTTTTATTATTTTTAGATATTTTAAGCAGATAACAAGACAATATAATGCTTCCGAATAAAATACTTATCCCGCAAAAAATAATCATCCAAAAAATCTTAATAAATCCTTCTCTCCCCTTGTTTTTATATTCCTCATAATAACTTTTTACTTTCTCAATAAAATCAGCTGTTTCTCCTGGTGCGGTTATAGCAATTTCTTTTATCGGCAAATCAGCGAACACTAAATTTATCCACTGACGATTATTTCCGTCCTGCGCCTGTTGATCTGCTGATGGGATATACTCTGCGTAATTTCCAGTTTCCAACCTGTTAATTTTTATGCTTTCTAAATATGGATTTTTATACGCGATAAATTTAATTTTATGTTCACCTGACTTTATATTCAAAATAAAAATTCCAATTTTTTTAAGCCCTTTTAAATTATTTCCATTCCACGCCGCCTCGCCATCAAATAATCCCACTTTTCCATTCAATTTTGGAAATTCAATTCCATTAATTTTAACCGCCAAATCATCATCATTAAAAAACGCCCGCCGCTCTTTTAAATTCTGCCACCAACTCTTTGCGCTGGCGATAATCTCAATTAGATAAATCCCTGATTCTGAAATATTAAAACTATATTCGGCATTATCCGCAATTTCTTTGTTTATTTTATTGATTTCTGCAATATTTAGAAATGTCATAATTTTCGTAATTTTTGATTTAAAAACTTATTTGGGGCTGTCGCCGAATGCTCCTTTAGTCATAAATTTCCAGATTTCGAGGCATAATTTTTCAAACAAATTTTGCGGTTTAGCCTAAGCTAAGCCAAAAGATTTTTTGGAAAATTTGACCGAAATATGGGAATTTAGGA
>JAZDNE010000051.1:0-4875 GCA_043800235.1 bacterium
TGAATCTGCAATAAGTGGCGCGTTTCAAAGTTAATTATGGACATCGCATTATGAAAGCGCGCTTATGGACATCACACAAAAATTAGCAAGGTATGACATTTCTATTTGGCTGTACTATGACATTATCATTTGGCTACGACACCAAAAATGAGCTATTGTGCTAAAAATAAAATTATGATAATATAAAATCAAAATTTATAATATACTTAATATTTAAGCTAAATTTATGGCTAAAAATAAAAAAATTTTAATTATCGAAGATGATAAAATTTTAGCTGATATGTATGCCGTTAAATTTAGAAGGGACGGGTATGAAGTATTGACTACCCAAAATGGATTAGAAGGATATAATTTGGCAATAGCAGAAAAGCCTGGAATAATACTTTTGGATGTGATTTTGCCGGAGATGGATGGTTTTTCTATATTAACAGATATTAAAAAGGATAAAAATTTAAAAAATACGGCTGTGATCCTTCTTACTAATTTAGGGCAACGAGGAGATATAGATAAAGGAATTTCGCTGGGAGCAACTGATTATCTTACAAAGTCAAATATTACTCCCGCAGAAGTAATTGAAAGGATTAAAACAATAGTTGAAAAAAACGCAAAATAGCGCTTTTAAGTTGCCTTAAAAAACATTAAGCTCTTAAGCTAAGAGAAAAAAATTGGAAAATTTGATCGAAATATGAGAATTTAGGACAAAGAGGTATTTGTTTTCTGCATACCCTAAATAGCAGGATTTAGAACGATGCTTTTTTTTCCATGTTAATTCGCAAAGCAATTTTTTTGCGCCATAAAACATATGTCCAATAAAAACATTGAACAAACTTTAGTTATTATAAAGGGAGATGGAGTGCAAAGGGGGATAGCGGGAGAAATTATAAGTCGTTTTGAAAAAGTCGGTTTAAAATTAAAAGCGATGAAAATGCTTTGGCCTAATGAGGATTTAGTTAATCGGCATTATGATGCGAATAATAAAGAATGGCTCGAAAATGTCGGGAAAAAAGCGATAAAAGGTTATGAAAAACGGGGCATTAAAATAGATAAAGATCCAATAGAAATAGGACTATCAGTGCAAAAAAATCTTCTTAAATATTTTGCGGCAGGACCTGTGATTGCGATGGTTTTGGAAGGAGCACATGCGGTTGAAATGGTAAGAAAAATTGTTGGTTCGACTGATCCGTTCGGCGCTTCGCCGGGAACAATACGAGGCGATTATTCAATGGACTCGTTCCAAATGGCTGACGAAGAAAACAGAACTATCAGAAATTTAATCCACGCGTCAGGCAATGCGGAAGAAGCAAAAACCGAAATAGAAATCTGGTTTGACTCATCAGAACTTCATAATTATATTATGCCGATTGATGAAGTATTATACAGCAAAGGATGGGAAGATAAACAAGCGATTATAGAATAGCATTTTATTTTTACGCAAATATAAATAGACAAAAAAAAATCACTCCGCGCTCGCGGAGTGATTTTTATAATTATATATGCTCTCTCACCCATTGCGGAAATCCAATAACTGATCTTTCAATCTTGCTAAGAACAGTTTCGCGGGAAGTAAGTTTTTTAAAGAGTATAATCCAACTTGCCCATTGAAAAACCGCAAGCAACGAGCCTATAAATCCTACTATGCTAATCGTAAGGACTGCTATTAAAAAAATAATAAACCAAGAACCAGCCATAAATCCAGACAAAAAATACATAAAAGATACAGCTGATAACGGTATATAAATTAAAGCGACAATAAATACCGCAAGTATTCCGACAGCAATATTTAATAAAAATAAAATTAACGCCATCTCAAGACTCACTACCCAATTATCGCGAAATAAATTAAAAGCTCCCTTTATTGAATAAAGGAAATTTTTATTTTTTAAAACTGCGAACGCGATGGCATATTTAGCAATAAATGAAATTATAATCGCCAAAGGAATTAGAAATACAAAAAACACTAAGTATGAAAAAATAGCGACTAAACCGTTAATTTCAGCTGTTTTAAATAAAAGAGGAATTCCAGCTCCGAATAAAATAGAAAAAATTAAAATTTTTGCCATTATATTTATCCCCAATATAGTGACAAATTTTTGCATCCCAATATTCATCCCTTCGCTAAAAACAATCTTTTTCTTCCCGCATATTTTATTCACGCCATCAATGAGAGCGCATTGCGAAACCATAACCATCCAAATAAAAAATCCTGTTAAAAACAAAAACGCAAAAACGCAAGCGAGCATAAGCGCAAACTCTAATGGATTATATGTTAAAAATTTATATACATTGCTAAAAATAAAACTGAAATTAAAACTAATTTTTGATGAGAGATTATTCGCGCCATTGCCAATCTTATCGGCTATGTTTATTAAAATCTGATATTCGCCGCCATTTCCAAGCAAGGCGGCAAATAATCCCAAAAACCATAAAATTTTATTTTTGCTTGTGATGTCCCAAGCTTGTTTTAAAACATCGCGATAAATATTCTTCATAATAAAATTAGAAATCCTAAACTTAAAATTCTAAATAATATCAAATTTTTAGATGCTTAAAAATTTTTAAAATTTAGAATCTATATTTTATTTAGGACTTCGCGCTTTTTTTATGCGGCGCATTTGACTATTTATTCCGCCTAATTTTTTATAGTTATATTATACCATTTTTAAAAAAACTTGCCAATTTCTTGACATAAGGTGAATTTATGATAAAGTACCATATTACGAAATTTAAAAAAAAATTTAACCATAATTTTGGTCGTCGCGTTATAATTTAGATAATATGACAAAAGATAATAATCCCGTCTTTTCTAAAATAAAATCGCGCAATATTATAATAATTACGCTTATTTTTTTAATTTTCACAGTTTTATTCACATTCGCGCAACCATTAAAATACTGTTCGTCTTGCCGCATTCTTTTGATGCAGGAATATATTTCTTTGAATGATCCTTATGCGGCATCAAAATCAGCCGCGTATCTTAGCGATATATTCGCCGAAGTCGCGCGCAGCGCTTCATTCTTAGATGAAGTAATAAATTCTGGATTTAATATAGATAAAAATTATTTCAAAACTAATGAACAAAAAAAGAAAAAACAATGGGAAAAAATGATAAACGCGAAAGCGATAAATGACATGGGAATTTTAGAAATATTTATATACCACGAAGATAAAAATCAAGCCGAGCAAATAGCGAATGCCGCGAGTTATATTTTAAAAACAAAACATAACCTTTATCACGGCGCCGGGACTAATGTTTCCGTAAAAATTATAGACAAACCTATAACAACTAATTGGCCGATAAAACCAAATATTTTCATTAACCTCGTTTTAGCTCTCATATTTGGGATCGCTATTGGGATAGGATTTATTTATTATTTTCCCGAATATGATCTTGGCAAATATTTAATAGGACTTTTTTTTAAAAAAAATAATAAAACAATTTTTCATAACCATTTGAATAACAATTTTACAAAAGAAGAAGAATTGAATGATCGGTTTGAAAAAAGAAATTAAAAATTGAGAAATTAAAACATACCCCGCGCCTCAACTTAAGCAGAGTTGAGACGCGGGAGGTTGTGTTGGAAAGATCTTTGAAAAATAATTTTAAGGGGGGTGATGAGGAAAAAAATAAAAATTTCTGTCAACTGTATTTTTTTTAGGTTTTTTTAGTTTTTCAAAAAATTAAAGGAGAAAAAAATGAAACGGAATTTATTTGTATTTGTAACAGTGGCAATGTTGTTTTGTTTTGGGGTTTTTGGTTGCGGAGATGGGAATGATGAAAATTCCGCAATCGAAGAGGCAGTTTTATTTGTTTCAGGAGAAAAAGTCGTCGGGCACACGATAAATATATCTACCGATGGAGTTTATGACTCCATCAAAGTGACCGATGCTAATAAAGTTGTTTTGCTCCAAGCTGAACCTGAGCTTGAAGCCGAGCGCCAAAAATCCTATACTGATGCTAATAATAGTGTTAGTATAGATGTAAATTGGGACGAAAATTCTTCTGTATTTTCTTTTGTGGCATGGAAAGAAGGAATATACTTAATAACGGGAAATGTGGGGAAAAAGGTGTTTTCAGAGGTTATTATTGTTGTCCCGTTAAAAATTTTTTGCGAATTTACAAAAGGCTCATATGATGTTCCATCAAAAATAAAAATATCCAGTAATGGAGAAAATATGGAATATCTCGTTCGTTTCGCAACGAATGAAGAAGCTTTAACAGCTCTTAATCAGAGGAGTTCAAACACTGAATACTCCATTGGGATTATAGGTGAACATACGCCTATAACTATAGAAATAACTGCCTACTGTAAAAACATCATTTTTAACAGGACTATCGAAATAGATCCTGTTGTTTCAAATTATAATTCTGGCAGTTATAATCGTCAGCCGAACATAATTGCCATTTACCCTGATCCGAACATGTTTGTTGATGCTGAATTTTATGTTTTCGTTTATGCAAGCGATCCTGATGGAGACACACTTTTTTACAAATGGTCTTCGAGCGATCCAAATGAAATTCAATTTTTAGACCCTAATGCCACAGAGACCACCGTAGCTTTATCATCTAAAGCCGAAGAATTTATTATTACCGTTACTGTAAGCGATGGGGAGCTTACAGCAACGGAGAATATTTCGTTGTTTACGATAAATCCTGCTGAAACGCAGGAACAGGATCCAAATTCCCTGTACGAGGATGGGAATATGGTAGTAGGGGACCAAATAGTCTTCCACAAGAAGACTGGGATCATCGAAATAAAGCAATTTCGTTCTCTTCTAACAGAAGAGGGGCAAATTGCTTATGATTCTAACGCGCCAATATACGCGTTAGGAAAATTTAACGGTTGGGTGCCTGTTGACCCAAATCACGAACTTCAA
>JAZDNE010000069.1:0-3380 GCA_043800235.1 bacterium
CCTGATATTGCTATGGGAGTTGATACAGGGGGGGCTGGCGATCAAGGTATTATGGTTGGATACGCGTGCAGTAAAAATCATGGAATGATTCCTCACGAACTTTATATCGCAAGAAAAATAACCATGCTTTTGGAAGATCTAAAAGACGGGAAGGTTCTTCCTGATGGGAAGGCGCAGGTAACTTTGGATAAAGATGATAAAATTATTACAATGGTTGTAAGCAATCAAACGAGAGATGAAAAATATTTAAAAGATTTCTTATATGCTAAAGTTTTTACTGATGAAGAGATAAGGCAAAGTATAACAGACAAAACAAAAATTTATATAAATCCGACGGGGAAATTTGAATTAGGCGGATTTGAGGCTGATACTGGACTTACTGGAAGAAAGCTTGCGGTTGATAATTACGGACCTCAAGTCCCCATAGGTGGCGGATGTTTTTCGGGAAAAGATCCGTCGAAAGTAGACCGAAGCGGAGCATATATGGCAAGGAAAATCGCGGTGGACTATTTGAAGAAATATGACGCGGAAGAAGTTTTGGTAAAACTTGCCTATATCATAGGGCTCGCGCAGCCTGCAATGGCGACTGCGGCAATAAAAATTCCTGAAGGAGAAAAAATAGTTAATCTTTTGGAAGATGAGAATGAGTATAATTTGACTCCAAAAGGTATAATTGATTTTTTGGATCTTAAGAAGCCTATTTATTTCCCGACTTCTAAATATGGCCATTTCGGGCATAATTTCGGATGGGACAAAATATAATCCGAATCTACTAGTGAAGATGCCGAGCCGTCCCGCCCCGCAAATGCGGGGCGGGACGGCTCATACGAATTAGAATGGAATTATCCGAATGCCCAAAATGCACGAATAACATATCCGAATATTTGCGTTATTTTTTATTCGGATTTTTCGGAGCATTTGGATATTTTTCGGGGATTCGGATTATATGCGTATGAATATACTCGTTTCCGGTTCTGTTGCTTACGACAGAATAATGGATTTTCCTGATTTATTTAAAAATCATATCTTGCCTGATAAGGCGCATATTTTGAATGTGAGTTTTGTGGTTGACAAAGTTAAAGAAAATTTTGGCGGAACAGCGGGGAATATTGCCTATAATCTCGCGCTTTTGGGAGAAAAGCCTTTTATTTTAAGTCCTGTGGGCGAAGATTTTAAAAAATATAGGGATTGGTTAAATAGAAAAAATGTTGATTTATCATATATAAAGGAAGTAGCTGGAGAATTAACCTCAATGGCGACGATGATTACCGATAGATCCGATAATCAGATATCTGGATTTTATCCCGGATCTTTGGATATTGAATATTGCGATATTGTAAAAGATATAAAAGATATAAAGATAGCGATTATCGCTCCCGAATTTGTGGAAAGGATGAAACGGTATGTGGAGATATATAAAGAGAAAAATATTCCATATATTTTTGATCCTGGACAGCAAATCACTGTTTTAACAAAAGATGATATCAATAGCGCTTTATCTGGCGCGCGAGTTTTAATCGGAAATGATTATGAAATTCAACTGGTTTTAAATAAAATTGGAAGGACGCAAGCTGAATTGAAAAAAATGGTAAAAATATTGGTAATGACAAAAGGAGAGAAAGGCTCGGAAATTTATAGTGGCGGCGAAAAAATTTTAATTCCTGCCGCGAAACCTTCGAATGTTACTGATCCTACTGGCGCTGGAGACGCGTATCGCGCGGGATTTATTAAAGGTTTGATTGAAAATTGGAGTTTAGAAAAAACAGGAAAATTCGCCTCAGTAGTTTCTTCTTACGCTGTTGAGAAATACGGAACGCAGAATCATGAATTTACTCGGGGTGAGTTGGAGAAAAGATATTTTGAAAATTATGAAGAACAGTTAAAAAATTTCAAATTTTAAATCCAAATATCAAAGTTCAACTTATCCCAAATCAAATCTAAAATCCAAATGCTACAAGATATATTTGGAATTTAAATTTTTGTATTGATTTGATATAATTTGGAACAATTTGGATTTTGGAATAATTTCTTAACATATGAAATACGATATCAAAGATATAAACTTAGCAACGCAGGGAAAAAAAAGAATACTTTGGTCCAAAAAGGATATGCCGGTTTTGGGGAAAATTAGAGAAAGATTTTTAAAAGAAAAACCTTTTTATGGCAAAAAGATGTCATGTTGTCTTCATGTTACATGTGAAACAGCAAATTTGGCGAGAACCCTTAAAGATGGCGGCGCTAATGTTTTACTTTGCGCTTCTAATCCTTTGAGTACGCAGGATGATGTCGCGGCTTCGTTGGCAGCTGATTATGGTATTCAAGTTTATGCTATTCATGGCGAAGATAAGAAAACTTATTATAGCCATTTAAAAGCGGCTTTGGATTTTAAACCTGATATCACAATGGACGACGGAGCTGATCTTTTGTCGTTGATTCATTCGGAATATGAAAATCTTGCCCCGAACATATTAGGAAGCATGGAAGAAACAACTACAGGCGTGATAAGGCTGAAAGCTTTGGAGAAAGAGGGAAAATTGAAAGTTCCCGTGATTGCGGTTAATGACGCGAAGACAAAAAATTTGTTTGATAACAGATACGGCACGGGGCAATCCACGATTGACGGGATTATTCGTTCGACTGATATTTTATTAGCCGGCAAAAAAGTTGTTGTTGCCGGGTATGGATGGTGCGGGAGAGGTTTTGCCGCGCGCGCGAGGGGAATGGGCGCTAAAGTTATAGTTACTGAAGTGGATAAAATAAAATCCCTAGAGGCGGTGATGGACGGATTTGACGTCATGCCCATGATAGAGGCGGCAAAAATTGGAGATTTATTTTGTACACTAACAGGAGATATCCATGTCATACGGGGCGAACATTTTAAAATAATGAAAGATGGCGCAATAGTTTGTAACTCCGGACATTTCGATGTGGAAATTGATCTCCCTGCTTTAGGGAAAATGGCGCGCGTTATAAATAAGGATGTTCGTTTTTGTGTTGATGAATATATATTAGGCAATAAAAGATTATATGTTTTGGCAGAAGGAAGGCTTGTTAATTTAGCGGCAGCCGAGGGCCATCCAGCAAGTGTGATGGATATGAGTTTCGCGACTCAAGCGCTCGCTTCCGAGTATGTTATAAAAAATAATTCTATTTTTAAAAAGAAAGTTTATAATGTGCCGGAAGAGATAGAGAATAATGTGGCGGAATTAAAATTGGAATCGATGGGAATTTTTATTGACAAATTAACTTTCGAGCAGAAAAAATATTTGAATTCGTGGGAGATGGGGACATAGGCGCAGAGGGATTCAGCAACAGACCCATAATAGATGTAATTCGTATGGAAGAGTCATTCTAAATCCGTGCTAAAACATCCCGTCCCT
>JAZDNE010000113.1:0-2581 GCA_043800235.1 bacterium
GAGAATGACTATAAGCATGGCAGAGTAAAAAAGATTAAGTCTCTAAGAGAACTTAGAAAATAACATATGCCCGAAATTATAATCACCGAGGAATTCCAAAAACGATATATGGGATTGCCTCTATCAATTCAAAAGAAAGCGGAGAAGCAAGAAAAAATTTTCCAGCTTAATCCCTTCCATCCATCTCTCCACACAGAAAAACTTGAGCCAAGATCAAGACAAGTTTGGAGTATACGAATTGATAGAAAATATAGAATAATCTTTCGCTTCGTTGACGGCAATCAAGCTTTATTCCTTACCGTTGGGGAGCACAATTGGGTCTACAAACTAAACATATGTTAACCTACACCGTAGAATTAAAACCGCAAGAAGAAGGCGGCTATACCGTAACTGTCCCCTCATTGCCCGGCTGTATTTCGGAAGGCGAAACTATTGAAGAAGCCTTAGAAAACATCAAAGACGCCGTTGAGGGCTATATTCATGTAATGGCAAAACATGGACGCAAAATTCCTTTAGAATTCTCCGATTTTCGGCAGATTGAGGTATTTAAGAAGAAACTCAATACCTCTCATCGCTTGAGACAATTAGCCTGCTAAATATGCCCAAATTGCCTCGTATAAAGCCTGCCAAATTAATAAAAGCTTTGGAACGAGCTGGTTTTTATGTTGACCATATTACAGGCAGCCACTATATTTTATATAAAAATGATAAATCATTTCCAGTTGTAGTGCCATTTCATAATAAAGACTTAAAAAACAGGGACATTATCAGGCATATTAAAACAAGCCAAAATTTCGACTGCGGAAATTATTATACTACTCAAAAAATAAAACACCATGTCAAATTTGCCGAATAAAAAACTTGCTACTCGGCAAAATTGGCGGATTTTACCTAATAGAGAATTTACTAATACTATTGAGCAAAATTGGCGAATTTCGCTTAATAGCGCCTAAGATAATGAGCAAAAATGCCAACAAAGCAATATTTTGGGATTATGATATGGATAAAATTGATCTTGAAAATCCCAAAGCGAAAAAATGGTATTTAGAGCGGAAAATAAAATTCGGGAATTTTTCAGGTATTTCAAAAAAAGATCTAAAAAAATACTTGCCAAAACTTGATATTGATCCATCAATGAAAGAACTGCTACAAAATTTCTTAAAAAAATACGCTTAATCTTTTTAAAATATAGCGCCACCTCACCCTCCGAAACAAAACGCATGAAAAATATAAAACTCACATCCCTGCAAAAAGATACTCTCTCATTCTTCGGAAAAAGCGATTTTGGCAAAAATTTTTACTGGACAGGCGGAACTCTTTTATCTTACCATTATCTCCATCACCGCGATTCGGTTGATTTAGATTTTTTTTCAACTAATTTATTCATGGATAATGAATATTTGATATTCATTAGCGAATTAAAAAAGGAAACAAACGCGCAAAAAATCATTATGACTCTGGATAAAAATCGGAGAATATATACGATTGAAAAAGGAAACAAACCGTTAAAACTAGAGTTAGTTTTTTTTCCTTTCCCGCAAATCAAGCCAAACGAAAAGCTTAAAGAATTTACTCTAAATATCGATTCATTGATTGACATAATGATTAACAAAACTCTTTCGGCTTACCAAAGAAACGAACCAAAAGATGTTTTTGACCTATACTGCTATTTTCAGACCAAGAATCCAAAAAAAATGCCTGAACTTATACAATATGTTGAAAAAAAATTCGGAGTATCTATAGAAATGACCTTATTATTGGCTAAAATAAATCGTCTAGCTGATGAATTGGATATTTTACAACCGCTTCTTCTAAAAAAGCGACGCGGCTTGAAAAGTAATGTAAAATCCTTTTTCCAGAGCATTTTTGACAATATCGGCAAAAAAAGCCTGAACAATTGACAAAACCCTTATTTTAGTCTAAGATTTATATAAATAGCATGATAAACATATTGCCATCATAAAGTAATTTTTTTATTCCTAATAAAAAACAAATCGAATCAGAAGATAATTCGGATGAATTCGTTTTCGGAGCATTCGGATAAAAATTCGCGGATTCGGATTATATTTTTTATGTTGCAAATCAAATTGTCAAGAATCGGCAAAAAAAAGATGCCGACTTATAGACTCGTTATTTTAGAAAAATCAAAGGATCCGTATGGAAATGCTTTAGAAATTTTAGGAAGCTACAACCCGCGCTCAAAAGAAATAATTTTAAAAGACGACCGAATTAAATACTGGATTTCTAAAGGAGCTGGCGCGACAGACACTGTTCATAATCTTTTAATCGCAAAAGGAGTTATTGAAGGAAAAAAAATTAAAGGATATAAATTAAGCAGGAATAGAAAGAAAAAACTTGAAGAAAAAAATAGGACAAAAGAGGAAGCGGCCAATAAGAATTAAACTAATGCGACGACGGCAGAAGCAACTATAAAATAATAATGGGGCTGTCGCCGAATGCTCCTTTAGTCATAAATTTCCAGATTTCGAGGCATAATTTTTCAAACAAATTTTGCGGTTTAGCCTAAGCTAAGCCAAAAAATTTTTTGGAAAATTTGACCGAAATATGGGAATTTAGGACA
>JAZDNE010000138.1:0-4823 GCA_043800235.1 bacterium
CTTGATAATTTTGAAATTTTCGCGCCACGAATGACTGCCAAAGCGATTGACGCTTTCTGCTTGGGTTTTAATTTTTTCATATACTTTTCATTATACCATATCCACCAATTGTCACTGTCCAGTATATGGGTGCATTATAATTGATCATTCCATCAATTAAAATATTTTTTACTTTCAACAAAATTAAATTAGAACTTTCCGACAATTTTCTCCCGACACCTTGAAAAATATCATTGCAAATATCGTTTAATCTCCTAATTGCGAATTTTGATTGTCGCGTTTCGCGCGACAGAAACAAAAACTTTTCCGCTCGGGCGGGCAAAAAGGAAGAAGGTTGGGGGAATAAATCCTTCGACTTCGCTCAGGACAAGCTTTTGCCCGCCCTCGCTTTCCGCCGCCGCCGAATTTCGCGCCAGCTTCGCTGGCGCGCCACCTAAAATCTATAACAAACTATCTTATAGTTGCGTATTGAAAATGCATTGCGTCAGGAAAACCTATCCATCTGCCACCCCACACAAAACCAACATCCTCAAAGCATTTCACTAAGTCCTCGCTCATCTCAAAATTCTTTTGTCCAAACTGATTCCACTTTACATTTAAATCAATCGCAATTCCCCAAGAGTGCATTGACCAAGTATTTCCGCCACGCATTAAACGTTTATTTAGACACCCTCCAAAAGTTTTAATTTTTTCAGATAAGTTTCTATCAATAACATTTTTGAACGCCATTTGGAATTTTGGCGCGACAAGTCTATGGCAAGTAAAACCAAACCAATCTCTATGAGCAAAAACGAAATCTTTTGGTGATAGCCAGTCCAAATATACATGACTCAGCTTGTCCTTAAAAACAGATAAATCACATCTGATAATATTCTGTTCGTCCCAACCAGCTAACTGATGATTTCCAAAAACTTCAAAGCAACGACTTTGTGAGGGCGGATTATCTAAAGAAATAGGTTTAGGAATTTCCTCCTGAAATAATGAGCTCCATGTTTGATTACCAACAACCCCGTCAGCATGAAGACTTTTGTCTTGTTGATATTTTATGACGGCTACTTCTGTTTTTGGACCAAATACGCCGTCTACCAAGCCCACATTATATCCAATTTCAGATAATTTCTGTTGTAATTTTTTTACTAATTGTCCTTGAGAATTCTTTTGTAGCATCATAAAAATTGTTTAATAATTAAATTGTATAATCAAAAACCTCTTTCAAAATATCTCTGTTGTATTTTTGCATAATTTCAAATAAATTACCAACATAAACCACAGTTGAGCCATTTTTTGCGATAATGCGTTTTTTATTAAAATCGTCAAAATCTAATTCTTTTTCTGTCGCATACAAAACAATATTTTTGTCTCTATTTTTTGTAAGTTCGGCGTGCTTGTTATTTTTCAAATAAACCAAGTTTTTCCAATGATCAATCAAACCGAATTCCATTTTATTTCTAGCGACAGAAAAAGGAATAACATGATGTAATTCAAATGTAGGTATTTTTTTCTTAATCTTGTGTTGCTGAAAATACTCATGTTTTGCACCTAAACTTCTGCGTTTAATTTGAATATCTGTAAATATCCCATACATTCCAGTATTCAATTTTAGACTGTTTTGGGTTATATCAAAATAAACCGTATTTTTAAGCAATGAAAAAATTTGTTGCGATTCGTTTTTCCAGTTCCCAAAATCTCTTTTTTTGGTTTTATCGCCTCTAAAATTTTTCGGATTGCAATACTCTTTAATCAAATTTATGACTTTTTTCCGCTGCCAAGATTTTAATGCTCTGTATGAGTTTATCAAATCAATTTTATTATCGCTCATTTGTGGTCTGTCGTCTGACAATATAAGCATAAACTCAATAATTCCTATGGGCGTATCCTTGTAATTGCTGTAATATAAAGTTTCCGCCAAGCGGGTTATTTCGGCTTCAAATAAATCATCAAGAGCGTCTGTAAAAATTTTATATTGTTGAACAAGAGACGAATTTACTAATTTAATCGCAAGCGATGTTAATTGAGCGTAATATATGCCACTTCTTTTAGTAATTTCATTTTTATTTTTATCAAAACGATGCAAAAGCCCTAACTTTTGAAAATCTACAAAAAAATTCTTTTTTAGTGAATTTATAGTCCCCACTCCCGCAACATTTTTTACACTTTTAACTATGCTGTAGTATTCTGCGCAATCGGGCTTTTGTTCTCCTTTTTTATCATCACCTGGCGGAACTCTAAAAATTTTATCGGCAACAACTTCATTTATTCCTGCTAAAATTTTAGTTAATCTGTCTAAATCATAACGATTATGTTGCGAGATGTGTATTCCGCGATAATTTCCGTCTTGGATTCTATTGACGATATAATTCAAAAATTGATTATCAGATTGAATGGCGATAATCTCATCTAAAATTTCTATAGTATTTATTCGTGAATTATTTTTTGTCATACTTCTTTAAATTACTTTTTGCGATTCTTACATAGGTTTTACTTAAATCGTTACAAATAAAATTTCTTTTTAGCTTCTTAGCCGCTACTGCGGTTGTGCCACTTCCAACAAAACAATCTAAAACTAGATCGCCCGTGTTTGAACTCGCTTTTATTATTCGTTCCACTAATTCTAATGGCTTTGGCGTAATGTGTGGCATTTTAGGGGTTTTGCCGTTGATTTTATTTTTATGTCTCTCGCTTGTAATATGCCACACTTCGCCACATAATCTGCCATTCGGATTTGGAAACCACCTTTTGCCGTCTTTTAAAATTCCTTTTTCTTTAGCGTGCGCAATTCTGTCCGTTGATTCGTAGGGTAAACGTATGTCGTCATAATTAAAAATATGGTTGTTATTTTTTGTAAAAAATAAAATTGTTTCTTGCCTATTGCTATATTTGCGTTTCGCGCCACCCAAACCATCTCGTTTATCCCAAGTTAACCAATTTTGGAAAACTAAACCTCTGCCTATCAGATAAGAAAGAATAAATGCGGAATTATACGGAGTGTTAAAAATATACAAACTGCCGTTCTCTTTTAGTTTAGGAATTAAAGCGTCAATCCAGCGAGCAGTAAAATCAAAAAATTCTTTTTCGCTTTCAAAGGTATCCCAGCGGGCTTTATGTAGATTATATGGCGGGTCAATAACGGCAAGATTTATTGATTTATCATCAATTTTTTTAAAAAAATCAAAGCAATCTAGATTATAAATTTCGTTTATTTTTAACATAATTTTAAAACAAATATTGCAGTTTTAAATTTATAATTCGCTCATAACTTTTTGATATTTCATAACCGATATAATTTCTTTTTAACTCTTTGGCGACTTTCAATGTAGTGCCTGAACCCGCAAATGGGTCTAAAACAACATCGCCTATATATGTAAATAATCTAACACAACGCCTGACAATTTCCTCGGGCATTATTGCCGAATGCTCGCCAAAAGCCATATCACCCTTTCCAGGAATTGGTATATTCCATATTTGTTTTGTAAATTCAATCCATTCTTTTTCGGTAAGTTTACTTTTCTCTTTTATTTCTTTCGGCAAGTTATTTTCCGATGCCCCGTCTTTTACATAGACGGCAATAAATTCTATTGTATTTTGAGCATAAAAATTTCGTGGATACGGATAACTGCCAAACATTAATTTTTTGCTCGGGTTTGTTCTGTTCCAAATATAAACATCAAGAAGAAATAATCCCGTATTATTTAAAATTGAATTTTCAATATCGCTGTTAATATCAAAAATATCTCTATTATAATGAGTATTAAAATTTTTCTTTAGCATCGGCATTAACGGAGTATTTACAACCAACTTTCCATTCGGTTTTAAAACTCGCTGACATTCCTGCCAAACTTTTAGCATTTCACTAATGTATTTTTTATAATCCGTGACATCGCCAATTTGTCCTTTTGCTTTTTCTGACTTTTTATTTTTTTGGTAGCCGTCAAGAGAATAATCTTTGATATTAAAATAAGGCGGACTAGTGACTATAAGATGAACAGAATTATCGAGCAATTCCGTCATTTTTCTTGCGTCTTTAAAAAATACTTTGTTTAAATAATCCATATCGTTTATTTCATTAAACCATCAAGCGAAACGCCCAACGCGTACACAATTTTTTTGACAGTATTATTTGTGGACTCAGCGAGAATCGAACTCGCGTCTCCGCAATGCGAATGCGGTGTGCTGCCACTATACTATGAGCCCGTTAATTTCATCTCATTTATTTTTAAGTCTATCAAAGAATTATTAAATTTGCAATAATTTTCTTGACATAATTTTCTTGACATTTTTTTAAAAAAAGTTATACTAAAAATACAATATGAATTTAGCCATTGCCAAAATAATAACATTAAACCTTAGCCTATTGTTGTTGGTTTTGTTGTTATTATTATCCGAAAGGATGGCTAAGTTTTATTTTAGATAAACACATATACCTAATATATTTTAAACAGCCATCCCAAAAGGATGGCATTTTTTATTGTTCATTAAATCTATAAGGAGGATAAGCAGTGTTTAAAAAAATAACTTTAACAACATTTAATATCACCTGCGGCAATGACGCGAACTATATTCCATTTGTTATGGCAACAATAGGGATAGATACTAATGGGGAAAAAACCATACGCGCGGCACAAAGCCGTTATTTAATTGTCGCTATTTTTATGGCAATTTGGAAAAATAGAAAGATGCAAAATATAAATTTTTTAATAAAAATTTATGCCGCGGCAAAAATTATTTTCCAAATAAATTATCCCAAAAAAATAATAAGACGAAAATAAATTTTTAAAAAAATGCGGGGTGGGAAAAATTACTTTTTCCCACCCCTTTAAAATTCG
>JAZDNE010000003.1:0-14209 GCA_043800235.1 bacterium
AAAATATGATTTAATTGATTATGGAAGGTATGAGGGAGCGAGCGCAGGTAATATAGTGATTGTCATTAGTCCAGAGATAGAAAAAAACGGCGATAAATTAAACATAATTTTTGAATGGCAAGAGCGTCCTGCTGGTAAAGAGTTGGAAGGAAATGGCAAGGATAAATTCTTTGAGATCCTTTCAACTTTCAAATTCATAAACTAATATATTATTGAGATATTACGAATCAGTGAATAATTCGGATGAATTCGTTTTTGGAGCATTCGGATAAAATTCGCGGATTCGGATTATATATTTTTATGGCATTAGATTTGCAAAAACTTAGAAACATCGGGATTATTGCCCATATTGACGCTGGGAAAACGACTATTTCCGAACGAATTTTGTTTTACACAGGGAAAAAACATAAAATCGGAGAAGTTCATGAAGGAGCCGCGGAAATGGATTGGATGGAGCAGGAAAAAGAAAGAGGAATAACTATAACATCGGCGGCAACTACATGTTTTTGGAGAGATTGCGTGATTAACATAATCGATACTCCCGGTCATGTTGACTTTACTGCGGAAGTGGAAAGATCTTTAAGGGTTTTAGACGGCGGAGTTATTGTATTTGACGGAGTAGCTGGCGTTGAGCCACAATCGGAAACTGTTTGGCATCAAGCGGAAAAATATAATGTTCCGAGAATGTGTTTTGTGAATAAATTAGATAGAACAGGAGCTGATTTTTATAAAGATGTCGAATCAATACACCAAAGATTGACGAAAAATGCGTATCCTTTGCAACTTCCAATCGGCGCGGAAGCGAATTTTAAGGGTATTGTTGATATTTTGGAGCAGAAAGCGAGAATTTATAAGGACGATTTAGGAAAAGAAATAGAAATTATTGATGTGCCTTACGATATGAAGGAAAAGACAATGGAATATAGGGAAAAGTTAATTGAAGCGATTGTTGAGAATGATGAAAATTTAATGAATAAATATTTGGCGGGCGAGGCGATTTCTTTAGAATATTTAAAGAAAACATTGCGAAAAGCCGTTATTGAAAATAAAATTGTTCCTATTTTATGCGGATCCGCTTTAAAAAATAAAGGCGTTCAGTTGTTATTGGATGCGGTTTGCGATTATTTGCCGTCTCCACTTGATATTCCTCCAGTTAAAGGGTTTCATCCTAAAGATAAAGAAACTCTAATTGAAAGGAAGGCTTCTAATGATGAGCCGTTATCCGCATTGGGATTTAAAATCGCGACAGATCCGTATGTTGGTAAATTATGTTTTATTAGAGTGTATTCAGGAAAATTAGTTTCTGGATCTTATGTTTTAAATACTTCAAGCGGTGAAAGAGAGAGAATAAGCAGGCTTGTTAGAATGCATGCTAATCATAGAGAAGAAGTTAGTGAAGTCGAAGCTGGAGATATTGTTGCGGCAGTTGGATTAAAATCTACAACTACTGGAAACACGCTATGCGATTCCGACCATCCTATCGTATTAGAATCTATCACATTCCCAGAGCCGGTTATCTCAGTCGCGATTGAACCTAAAACAAAGGTTGATCAAGAAAAAATGGGTATTGCTTTGAGTAAACTTGCCGAAGAAGATCCCACATTTAGAATTCGCACGGACGAGGAAACTCTTCAGACGCTTATTTCCGGGATGGGTGAATTGCATCTTGAAATATTGATTGATAGAATGAGACGAGAATTTAAAGTTGAAGCGAATATCGGTCAACCACAGGTCGCTTATAAAGAAACAATTAAAGGCGTTGCCGAGGGAGAGGGTAAATATATAAAGCAATCGGGAGGACGAGGACAATATGGACATTGTTGGATTAAGGTTGAACCTTTAGAAAGAGGAAAAGGTTTTGAGTTTGTAAACGCTATCAAAGGAGGCTCTGTTCCGCAAGAATATGTAACGCCAATACAAAAAGGAGTTAAAGAGGCTCTTGATAAAGGTGTTTTAGCCGGTTATCCGGTCATTGATGTTAAAGCGTCTGTTTTTGACGGTTCTTATCACGAAGTTGATTCTTCAGAAGCCGCATTTAAAATTGCCGGTTCTATGGCTTTGAGAGACGCGGTTAAAAAAGCTAAGTTAATTTTATTAGAGCCGATAATGAAAGTTGAAGTAATTACTTCCGAAGAATTTATGGGAGACATTATTGGAGATTTGAATGCGAAAAGAGGTCAAATTCAAGAAATGAGAGATCGCGGAAATGTTAAAGTTATTGACGCTCAAGTTCCATTGGCTTCTATGTTTGGGTATTCGACGCAATTGCGTTCGATGAGTCAAGGCAGAGCGAGTTATGCGATGGAATTTTTGAAATATGAAGAAGTTCCCAAAAATGTTGAAGCAAGTATCGTAGAAGGGAAAGGATCGTCAAAAAAGTAATAAAAATTGATAATGGACTTATGCTGAATGCCTCTTTGTCATAAATTCCCATAAATTTATGACTAAAGGAGCATTCGGCGAAAGTTCCGATAAATTTTTAAGCTGGTAATTTTATTTTGTTGTTTATTTTAAAATGGCTTCGCGGTTTTGCTACGCTCCATCAATGGGGTATTACCGCTAAGTCATTTTTTGTTTGTAAATAATTTTTTTAAAAAAGGAGGCGCGTAATGAATTTAATTAAACAAGATATTATTTTTGCGTCAGGTTATCAGGTTATAGTGGAAGGGTTAAGTGATTTTCAAAAAGTAGAGCACGCTAGATTATTTGTTATTAACGGAAATAAAGTTGTTCAAGCTTTTTTGGTAAGTGGCGAAGTAGTATTTTTTTGCCACAAAAGCGGCGATAATGGGGACAGCGTTTTTGTATTAACCCATTGTATATCAAGTTCGTTCATTACAAAAAGGTTGAGTTTAAGTATTTATTCCTGCGATAAGTAATTAATTAAATAATTAAGGGAGGTTTTATGAGGAAAAATATCCTCGTTAAATTGAAGCGGCTAAAATAATACAAAAAATATAATAGCCGCTTTTTTATTTGCAAAAGCGGAGAGAAGTCTGCTATACTAAAGTCAATAAAATGATAAAATAATAATTCATTTTTTTAACTATGAATATACTAATTTTCCAACATACATATTTTCCGTTTGTTGGTGGCGCGGAGGTTGCTGTGCGTGAAATTACTGATAGAATTGGCAAACCACAAACTGTCGCTTCTGCTGGCATCAAAGTTTTGGCGGACACATCTCAAGAGGAGAACTTGACCAAACGCCATTCTTTTTTCCTTCAAAGCGCAAACCAAGTTGAGTTTGATTTGATAACCGCGAAAATATATAATAAATTATCTGATTATGAAAAAATTGGGAATGTTAATGTTTATCGAGTTGGACGAGGATGGATATTGGATAAGTACTTTTATCCGATTTTAGCCTATATTAAAGCTGGAAAATTGCATAGAGAAAAAAGATATGATATAGCGCAAGGCATAATGGCGACATGGGGCGGGATTGCGGCTTTATTATTCAAATTGAGATATAAAAAAGTTAAATATTTATTAACAGAGCAAAGCGGCGATTCAGAGTTTTTTATTTGGATTCGCACATGGTTTTGGTATCCGATTTATAGGATGGTTTACACTAAGGCTGATTGCGCGCAGGTGATAAGCCGTTGGCTGGAACGGCGCGTAAGAAGATATGGCTGCAATGGAGAGATTAAAATTGTGCCGAATGGAGTGAATATCGCCAAGTTTAAAATTAAAAATTTAAAGTTACAAGTTAGGGAAGAATTGGGATTTGGGCGAAATGACATACTTATTATCACTGCGTCGCGGTTAGTTGAAAAGAATGGGCTGGAGGATTTAGTAAAGGGCATAAAAGAAATAGAATTAAGAATTAAGAATTATGAGAGTGGAATAGAAGCCGAGAAAATTAGATTGCTAATCGCGGGAACTGGAAAATTAGAACAAAAATTAAAAAAATTGGTAAAAAATTTATATTTGCAGGATAAAGTGTTTTTTTTAGGTCATATTTCGCAAGATGATTTGCCGAAATATTTGCGGGCATCTGATGTTTTTTGCCGTCCGTCATTAACGGAAGGTTTTGGCAATAGTTTTATTGAGGCAATGGCTACAGGGATACCTGTTATAGCGACTCCGGTTGGCGGAATTCCTGATTTTTTGGAAGATGGAAAAACTGGAATTTTTTGCAAAGTTAAAAATCCGAAAAGTATAGCGGATTCTATAATTTTGCTGTTGAGCGATAAAGCATTGTATGATAACATTGTTGAAAATGCGAGGCGAATGGTGGAAGAGAAGTATGATTGGGATATAATTGCGGATGAGATGAGGAATATATATAATAAATTAGTATAATAATGTTGTTTGTCATTTCGGCAAGATTGGGATGGAAAAATTTTTATGAATATAGCAATAATATCAGATTCTCACGACAATTTAACTAATATTTATAAAGCGCTTGATTGGATGAATAAAAATGAAGTTAGAGAGATTATCCATTGCGGAGATATTTGCGCGCCAGGCGCGTTAAGAGAGATAGCAAATAATTTTAAAGGGGAAATCCATATTGTTTATGGCAATGTTGATGGCGATCGCGAAGGAATGGAACAGATAGCTATTGAAGCGGGAAATGTGATTATTTATGGAGAGACAGGGGAAATAATCTCAAAAAAACAACAAAATAAAAAAACAATAAAGCAATTTAAAATTGCTTTTACCCATTTTCCATGGACGGCAAAAAATTTAGCAAAAACAGGAAAATATCATTATGTGTTTTATGGACATACTCATAAGCCGTGGGAGGAAAGTTGCGGAAATTGCAAAATAATAAATCCCGGGACATTGGCAGGAATGTTTTATAAAGCGACTTTTGCGATTTTTAATACGGAGAGCGAAGAGCTTAGCTTGAAAATTTTAGAAAAGTTGTAATAAGAGAAAAAAAATTTTATTAGCGATGATTTTTTATGATAATCAATGTAAAAGTTATTCCTCGCGCGAATAAAAACGAGGTGATAAAAATAGACGCGACGCATTATCGAGCGCGACTTGCCGCCGCGCCAGTTGACGGCAAAGCGAATGAGGCGCTTATTAAAGTTTTAAGCGTATATTTTGGAGTATCAAAGAGCGCGGTTGTGATTGCGAGGGGGGAAAAAGGGAGAAAAAAAATAATAGAAATATATAAAGATTGATTTATAGATTAATATGGTTTGTATTTTGTAAGTCGCGAGAATAGTTGAAAGTCAGTGATTATTCGTCGAAAATTATATGAAATTAATTATAGCAACAGGAATTTTTCCTCCTGATATCGGCGGACCGGCGACATATTCAAAAAAAATAATGGAGGAATTTTTGAAACATGGATGGGATGTGAAAGTTTTGACATACGCTAATTTACGCGAATGTGAACGCGAATCTACGCGAACAGAAGGAACGGCTGCGGAGGAAAGCTTTAAGGTGATTCGAGTATCAAATGCGCATAATGTTTTCGCGCGGTATTTTTTATATACATGGAATCTATATAAATTAGCGAAATGGGCTGATTTAATATACGCGCAAGGACCTGTTAGCGAAGGATTGCCTGCGTATATCGCAAGTAAATTAGCAGGCAAAAAATTTGTGTTAAAAGTTGTTGGCGACCCTGCTTGGGAGAGATTTTTAGCGATAAAACGAGAAAACAAAAATTTAGAAATTGAAAAATCGAAAAATTTGGAATTTGGAAAATTTGTGGATTTGGAAAAGTTTCAGGATATGAATGATGTTCCATTTAAAATAAGGATATTAAAATTGATTGAGCGGATGGTGGCGAATAATGCGGATAGAATTATTACTCCCAGCAAGTATTTAAAGAGCATTGTTATGGGGTGGGGAGTGGATTTGGGAAAAATTGATGTTGTTTATAATGCGGCAGATGAAATTGATGATCAAAAAGTGAAACTGGAAGAAGGACAGGAAGAAATTATAAATTGTCCGTCTGCCAAAATTTTAGCGCAGGCAGGGAAATTAGAAATTGGGAATTTAAGATTAGATGGCGATATTATTCTAAGCGCAGGAAGGATAGTTCAATGGAAGGGATTTGATTTGTTAGTTGACATTATGCCTGAATTGCTTGCGGTTAATCCTAAGTTTAAATTGGTTATTGTAGGAGACGGACCTGGAATGGCAAGTCTAAAGTCAAAAGTTAAAAGTCAAAAGTTATGCGAAAATGGAATAATTAGTTTAACTGGCAAATTAGAGCATAAAGAATTATTGGATTTGATGAAAAAATCAAAAGTATTTATTTTGAATTCAGGGTATGAAGGGTTATCTCATGTTATAATCGAAGCTATGCAAAAAGGATTGCCATGCGCGGTTTCAAATAAGGGAGGCAATCCTGAACTTGTGGAAGACAACAAAACTGGATTGTTATTTGAGTATAATAATATGGATGAGATAAAAAATGCGATTATTCGGCTTTGGCGGGATGATAATTTACGCGAGCGAGTTGTTTCTGGAAGTTACGAAAAGATTAAAAAGTTTAATTATGAGAGAATGATAATTGAGATAGAAAAAATTTTAAATTAATAAATAAATTATTATGAGAATGTTAATGATATCAACAGACAAAAAAATATTGGAAGAAGGAAGCGTGGCGCAGACGCGGCATTTTGAATATGAGAAAATTTGCGATGAGTTGCATATATTGGTTTTACATGCTCCTAACCATTCTCAAAAGGGGAATTATAAAAATGGCAATACGCGCATATACGCCGCAAGCGGCGACAATAAAGCGGCAAGATTATGGAATGGATATAAAATGGCTAAGTCCATAATGGAAAACGGAAAAATTGACTTAGTAACGACGCAGGATATGGGCTTTGCCGGGTTAATTGGTTTTTTTCTAAAAAGAAAGTATGAGATGAAACTAAATATTCAGGTTCATGGAATGGAAGAGAAGTTAATAAATAAAATTTTACTATTTCCATTTTATAAACAGATTATGAAAAACGCTGATTCTATTCGAGTTGTAAGCGAGAGGCTAAAAAAATGGGTTGTAAATAAATATGGCGTTGATGAGAGTAAAATTTTTAAGATACCGATATGGGCTGGATTAGAAGTAAGAGTCAAAAATCAAGAATTAATACATTATGAAAATAAAGAATTGGGAAATTTTTTTACTATCTTAACAGTTGGACGGTTAGTAAAAGTCAAGAATATAAAGTTGCAGATTGAGGCATTAGCGGATATTATAAAAATTTTTCCGAACGCAAGATTAATTATAGCAGGCGATGGACCAGAAAAAATAAATTTGCAAAATATCGCAAAAGAGTATAAAGTGGACGATAAAGTCGAATTTAGAGGGTGGGTGGATAATTGGCATAAGATAATAAGATATAAAGCCAACGCTATAGAAAAATCAGCTATCCCCTTGAAGGATAGTGAGCAAATAAACGCTGATTTGTTTGTATTGTCGAGTAATTCGGAAGGATGGGGATTGGCGGTAATAGAAGCAATGGCTTCTGGTTTTCCTGTTATAATGACAGATGTCGGTTGCGCCGGCGAAGTCGTAAAGAATGGAGAAAATGGATTAGTTATTCCAATCGGAGATAAAAAATCTTTGGTCGCGTCAATTTGCGATATGATTGCGGATGCTGGAAAAAGGAAACAGTTTTCAAAAAATGGAAAAATAACTGCGGATAATTTGCCTGATAAAAACGCGATATTTGAGATGTATAAAAAAATGTGGAGAAAATAATTTACCGTAGCGCGATGTCCATATATGCTAAAAAAAAGTTTTAAAATTTTAATTATTATTATATTTTCTCTTTTTCAAATAAGTTTTATAAATATTTTGTTTTTTCCATTTAATCTTCTAAATCTTATTTTAGGATTTATGATTTTTATTTCGTTGATAAATTACATTGACGGTTTATATTTTTTAATAATTTCTTCATTGATATTAGAACTTTATTCTCCGTATTCTTTTGGATTTTTATTTTTTGTCTATTGCGCGACTTTTTTAATTATTGTATGGCTGTCTTTAAATTTTTTAACTAATAAATCTTTGTATTCTTTTTTTGTGATAGCGCTTATTGGAATTTTAATTTATAATTTAATTTTTTACATGGCGAATAACATTCTTTTTTTTATCAATTCAAGCGATTTTTTTATAACTTTCGACAGTTATTTTGTAAGCAGATTCGGCTATAAAGTTTTTATAAATTTATTTTTTTTGACTGGCGCGTTTTTATTTTATAAATTAGCAAGCAGGAAGATGAAAACAGTATTTCTTGTAAAATAAAAAATTTATGCGCGCAAGTTAATTTTTATGTCTTTTTTTTTCAATGACAGAAAAAGTTTAAGACTTGATGATAGTTATACTTCTTTATATATAGAAGAAATAGAATTAGAGAAGGACGCGCAGTTATCGGATGAAGAAAAGAATTTTATAGGATTTAATATAGGATTTAAAAAAATAAATTTGCTAATGCTTTTTTTTGTAATGATGTTTTTTATCTTGGTCGCAAGGGTTTGGTCATTGCAAATAATGCGCGGAAAATATTATAGCTCGATTGCTGAAGGAAATCGTATCAGAATCCATTATATAAAACCGAGAAGGGGCGTTATTTTTGATAGAAACGGACTCCAATTAACTTCTAACATCCCGAGCTTTTCTTTAAAAATTATACAGTCTGATTTGCCTAAAGAAGAAAAAGAAAAAGACGATTTGCTTAAAGAAATCGCTGTTCTTATCGGGGAAGATTATGAAGAAATATGTTCATTATTAGAGGAAAATTCCGCTTATTATTATCAGCCTGTTATTATTAAAGAAAACATTGATTATAAAAGCGCGTTGTTGCTTTATGTAAAAAGCGTCAATATGCCGGGTATTATATTGGAAGAGGTAAGCAAAAGATTTTATATTTCAAACGATAGTTTGAATTCTATTTCTCATATATTAGGTTATAATGGAAAAATATCGTCGAAAGAATTGGAGGATAATAAAAACGGAGAATATCTATTAGATGATTATATCGGGAAATTAGGAGTTGAATCAACTTTTGAAAAAATTTTAAGGGGCGCTTTAGGCAAATCTCAAATTGAGACTAACGCATATGGTAAAATGATAGGAATAGTCGCAAAAAATGATCCCGCGCCTGGGTTTGATATAATTTTATCAATTGATTATGATCTGCAAACATACATAGAGAATTTATTAAAAGATGAACTTAAAAAACTTAAAAAAGAAAGAGCGGCTGTTATCGTCATAAATCCTAATGGCGGCGAGATTTTAAGTTTGGTTAGTATTCCTTCTTTTAATAACAACTTGTTTACCCATGGCATTTCGAACAAGGATTACAGTAAACTTATTGAGGATAAAGCTAAACCTTTATTTAATAGAGCTATAGCGGGAGAATACCCTCCTGGTTCGACATTCAAACCCATAATGGCTGCGGCGGCTTTAGAAGAAGGAATAATTACCGAAAATACAAGAGTCAAAAGCGTTGGAGGCATTTGGGTAGGAAAATGGTTTTTTCCCGACTGGCTTGCTGGAGGTCATGGTTCGGTTAATGTTAAAAATGCTATCGCTAATTCTGTTAATACTTTTTTTTATTATGTTGGCGGAGGATATAAAGATTTCGAAGGTTTAGGCATTGAAAAAATTTATCAATACGCAAAGCTTTTTAATTTAGGAAAGAAAACAAATATAGATTTGTCAGGAGAAAGCGACGGTTTTGCGCCGTCTGCTTTATGGAAAGAAGAAAAATTTAATGAGCCTTGGTATATCGGAGACACTTATCATTCATCAATAGGACAAGGTTATTTATTGACTACTCCCCTTCAGATTGCTTTATATACTTCTTTCTTTGCGAACGGCGGTATTTTATATAAGCCTAAAATAGTAAAAGCATTTATTAAGAATGGCGAGATAGAATATTCGGCTTATGAATATCTTAATAAAGATATAATAAATCCTAAAAATGTCTCTATTGTTAAGCAAGGGATGCAAGATACCGTAAAATATGGCAGCGCCAGTTCTTTGGGCAGTCTATCTTTTACAGTCGCCGGTAAAACAGGAACGGCGCAGACAAGCAATAATAAAGATACGCATGCTTGGTTTACATGTTTTGCGCCTTACGAAAATCCTGAAATTGTCATTACAACGCTTATTGAAGAAGGAGGAGAAGGCAGTTCGGTTGCCGTTCCAATAACGAAAAAAATATTAGAGCATTATTGGAATAATATCAGGAAATAATAATTATAGAACAGTGTCATAATGCTTATTTGCAGTTTGTGGAAAAGTTAAAAAGAAATAGTTTATTAAAAGTAATAAGTAAAAATTTCTTTTAAATAAATAAATTTTTACTTATTGACAAAGATGATAATAGTAAGTATTATAGGTAGAGTTAACTTTTTTAAAATAAAAAAGTAATTCAACAATGCAATTTTTATTATTGCTTTTTTGTTTTTTCATTTTTTTATTTTTTTGATGGTATGGCGTATATTACAAAAGAAGGTTTGGAAAAATTAATAAAAGAAAAAGAACAGATAGAAAAAATTGCTCGTCCCGAGGTTATAGAAAGAATAAAGAGAGCTAAAGAACTTGGCGATTTATCAGAAAATGCGGAGTATCATGATGCGCGAGAAGCGCAATCATTTATTGAAGGAAGAATTTTGGAACTTCGAGAAATGATAAATAATGCTGTTCTTATCGATGAGAATAATGGAAATTCAAAAACAGCTCAAGCAGGTTCTACTGTTAAAGTAAAAGTCGCCGGAATTGAGAAAGATTTTACAATTGTTGGTCCTGCGGAAGCAGATCCTTTAAATGGACTTATCTCAAACGAATCTCCTTTAGGCTCGGCTTTTATCGGTCATAAAAAAGGCGAAGAAGTAGAGGTCGCAACCCCGAAAGGGAAAGTGAGATATAAAATTTTAAAAATTAAATAAAAATAACTATTCGGCATAAGTCCCATTATCAAATTTTACTAATTCAGAGAGTGAAGGCTAAAAGGCGTTTTAATCTTGAAAATAAAATTATTTTTTTAAAAAAAATATATGCATAAGATTTTATTTATCGGTCCTCAAGGTTCAGGCAAGGGAACGCAGGCTGAAAAATTAGGGGTAAAATTAAATATTCCTTATATATCGACTGGAAATATTTTCAGGGAAAATATTTCTAAAAAAACAAAGCTTGGCAATGTCGCGCAAAATTTTATTAACGAGGGCAAGTTAGTTCCAAACGATTTTACTAATAATTTAGTTAAAGATAGAATCTCTTGGCGCGATGCGCGAAGAGGGTTTATTTTGGATGGATATCCAAGAAATACAGCGCAAGCTGATTTTTTATCAGGTATCGCTTCGCTTGATAAAGTTTTTGAAGTTTATATATCTGACGGGGAATCCTTATCAAGGCTTTCAGAAAGAAGGTCATGCAGAAAATGCGGAGCGATTTATCATTTAAAATATAATCCGTCAACCGAGGAAGGAGTTTGTTCTAAATGCGGTGGCGAACTTTATATTCGAGAGGATGATAAAGAGGATAAAATAAAAGAAAGGTTGCGAATTTATCACGAGGAAACCGAGAAATTGATAGAGTATTATCGCGATAAAGGAATTTTAATTCGCATTGACGGCGAACAGAGCATAGAAAAGGTGCATGAAGATATTATGAGTATGTTTCCGTAAGAGGCGGATCCCCAGCCATAGGCGGGCGCAGCGCCTTTGGCGGAAAAATTTTAAAGTGAAAAGTTAAACATTAAGACATTAGAAAAAGAGGGAATACTCTCTTGACAGTATTATTTTCTATGTTATACTGGTATTAGCACTCGAAGTTAAAGAGTGCTAATAATCCAAAAATCAACAAACCTATTCATAAATAAAAATAGTTGATTTACGAGAGTTGTATGTTTTTGCGTAAACACAAACTATTAAATTCCATAATCGATGAATTTATAAGTTCTGCCGAACCTGTAGGATCAGGTTTATTGGTTGATAAATATAAGTTAAAAGTCTCTCCTGCAACAGTAAGGAATGAGATGATGGAATTAGAAAAAGAAGGATATATTTTCCAGCCGCATACTTCGGCAGGACGAATTCCGACTGAAAAAGGATATAAATTTTATATAGAAAATTCTTTAAAAAATAATAGATTGTCTATAAAGGCAAAAAATAAAATAAAAGATGTCTTGGAAATAGAAAATTATGATGATAAAATAAAAAATGTCGCGAAACAGATCGCTTACGAATCTCAAGAATTGATGATTATAGCTTTTAAAGCTACCGATATATATTATACGGGAATTTCAAATTTATTTTCCCAGCCTGAATTTTATGAGCATCGGCTTGTTTGCAATTTATCAGAAGTTATAGATAAAATGGAAGAGGTTATTTATAAATGGTATAATTCTTTCAAAAATTCAGATGAAACTATAAGTATTTTAATAGGAGAAAATAATCCATTTGACCGATCTTGCAGTTCAATAATCGCAAAAATGAAGAATAAAGATAAAGATATTTTAATGTGCATGCTTGGTCCGATGAGGATGGATTATGGAAAGAATATCGGTTTAGTTGAATATGCGATAGAAATTTTAGAAAATTCGAAATCAATAGACATCGCATTCAAAAATGGCGCTTAAAATTTTTAAAAATTATGGAGCGTTTGTTTGCAGTATGATGTCCATAGGTTTATTGTTTTTATGACTGAACAACAAAAAAATCAGGAAAAAATTCAGCGCGATGAATTTGAAAATGATTTGGAACTTCTAAAAAAGAAAAATCAAGAGTATTTGGCAGGCTGGCAACGGGCAAAAGCGGATTACCTTAATTTAAAAAAAGAATCTGAAAGGAAATATCAGGAAATAATACAATTTGCCAATGCAGGATTGATTATTGGGATACTTCCTGTATTGGATAATTTTAAATTGGCCATTGCCCATATTCCAGAAGATCAAAAAAAAATGGATTGGGTTATAGGCATAATGCATATAAAAAAGCAACTGGAATATTTTTTGCATGGTATAGGAATAGAAGTTATAAAAACAGTAGGAGAAAAATTTAATCCTGAACTGCATGAAGCGGTGGAAGATAGTTCAAAGTTTAAAGTTGAAAGTTCAAAGTTAGAAGAAGAAAAAAAAGGAGAAGATGAGGATATGAGAGATGAAATAAAAGGCTCAGAAAGTTGTATTATTATCAAAGAAGTGAAGGCGGGATATACGATGCATGGGAAAATTATACAGCCAGCGAAAGTGATTGTTGGGTAGCAGACTAACTCGCGTTGCCCAAAGGGCTGATTTTCACGCTTTTTTTATACAGAAACGGTTTTAATATGCGCATATAGCATCTTAAGACTGATTCTTAATATTAAATATATGGCTATCATAAAATGGTCTCCAATGTTAGAACCATTCGAAGAGATGGATAAAATGATCTCTGATTTTATGCCATCTTTATCAAAAGGATTTATGCCGGCCGTGGATGTTTATCAGGACAAGGATAATGTTTATGTGGAATCTCCGCTTGCCGGCATTGAACCAAAGGATATTGATATTTCAATTGAAAATGATGTGCTTACAATGAAAGGCGAAATGGAAAAGAAAACAGAAGTTGATGAGAAAAATTATTATCGCAAAGAAGTAAGGAGGGGCGAATTTTATAGATCTGTATCTCTCCCGACTCATGTAGTAGGCGATAAAGCCAATGCTGATTATGAAAAAGGCGTACTGAAAATTACAATTCCAAAAGCTCCAGAGGCGAAACCGAAGACGATAAAGGTGAATGTGAAATGATCGCTAATTAACGCGAATAGGAAAACGAATTGACGCGAATTTTTAAATGGCGCATGGCGTTCAATCAATTTAAGATCCGCGTTATAGATCTGCGAAAATATGAAAAATAAAAACATTGTTCGAATTATTTGCGGGATGACAGCCGTTATAATTATAGCGATTGCCGCTATTATGGCAAGAAACAAAAATAAAAGTAAAAATAGCGAATGGGAGACTTACAAAAATGAGGAGTTAAATATCGAAACGAAAGTGCCGGAGGGAGTGGAGATTGAGATTAAAAATTAATTTCAAATTGTAAAAATATCAAATGTTAAATATTAAATTATTCTAAAATCCAAATTATTTCAAGGGGCTGTCGCCGAATGCTCCTTTAGTCATAAATTTCCAGATTTCGAGGCATAATTTTTCAAACAAATTTTGCGGTTTAGCCTAAGCTAAGCCAAAAGATTTTTTGGAAAATTTGACCGAAATATGGGAATTTAGGACAA
>JAZDNE010000019.1:0-14167 GCA_043800235.1 bacterium
AGAATGTATCCACGGCATTTTCCATGATGACTGCGGGTACGGCGTTGAAAAAACTTCCAAACAACCAGTCGCGTTGGCAATTATAACATTTTTTCCCGCAGCGTCAGCTACATGCCGCGCCGCAATCGCAAGTCCGCATCCGGCGCATGCCCGATGGCCAGGGTTTAATTGATTAGGAAATTTTGTTTTGTATTTCATAAAAAATGTAAAATAAAAAATAAAACTATAATAACTAATATTATTGATATAATACGAAAAATCATATTTTGTATTTGTACTTTTTTAAAATCAAATTCTTTCCCAGCTCCTATTCCCTTAATCCACTCATCTATAATTTTACTTGACATTAAACCAGTATATCCAAAAGATCCTTTTCCAATTCTTAATTTAAAATTATCCTTCACAAAAAAATTATAACGGAATACGAGAGTTTTAGAATCCATAAAATCTGAGATTTTAATAGAATGATTACCAACCTTGCCATCAATAATATTTATCTCTTTAAAAAATGGGAATCTCTTTTGAAATATCTTATAATTTCTATGAAAATTTAATCCATATTTATACGCAATTTTTTCAAGTCTTAAAGAACGTAAATAAAGCAAAAGAATGCAAAATATTTGAATGCCATAAAAAATTAAAAAAATAACTGGTGTTACACTTAATAAAAACAATATGTATAAAAAAATATAATATAAATGAATCGTAGTAATATATCTAAAAACATTCAAATAAAGATAAAATATTATTATAAGTAATGTTAATAATAATAATAATATAATTTGTGTTACTTTTTTAAGGTTATTATCCATATTACTATAATGTGACCGCCAAATTTTAAAAATTAAAATTGGGCATTTTATTAGGTAAATTAGATGAATTGCAATTTAGGTTAATTAAAAGTATTACACAAACCTAACCTTCAAATTATTTTTTTTAACATCCTTCACCATAAACTTCACCATCTCCCTCGTCACATCCCTTCCGCCTAATCCTCCGATATAACTTTTCACTTTTATTCCAGTTCCGCATAAAACCTGTTTAATTTCCCCAGCCAGAATTCCCTCATTCCCCAAAGAAATCGCTTTTTCCAAAACAGCGACGAATTTTGCGTTCTTTAAAACTTTTCTAATTTCTTCATTCGGAAACGGTCTGAATGATTTTATCTTCAAAATTCCAACATTATTTTCCCCCTTTTTCAAAAGGGGATTAAGGGGGATTTTATCCACCAAACACATTTCTTGCACAGCATGACGGATAGTTCCAACCACGCTCCCCATCGCCACAATCACAACCTCCGCATCTTGCGATCCGACATACTCAATCAAACCGCTATCCATTGCATTAGTTTTAAAATTTGAATTTTGTAATTTCTGCAACGCATTAACTTGATTATAATATTTTTTTGCCGTCTCATTAATAAGTTGTTTACTCTCCATAATATCATCCTGCAACTGTTCCCGTATTCCCTGATAATCCGCAGGACTGGCAAACGCGCCGAATGTCCGCGGATTATCAACATCCAAATACTCTCCTTTTGCAGGCTTATATTTACCTATAAATTTTTTAACAAAAACATCAGATGGAATTTCCACCGGCTCATAAGTATGCGTTAAAATAAAACCATCTATATTTACCATTACTGGAATTTTTACTGTTTCCGCGATTTTAAAAGCCATAATATGCATATCAACCGCTTCCTGAACATTTTCCGCAAAAAGCATAACCCAACCGGCATCGCGGACCGCCATAGCGTCTTGATGATCATTCCAAATATTGATAGGGGCTGAGACGGCTCTGTTCGCGCAGGTCATAATAACAGGCAATCTCATTCCAGCAATGTTATAAACAACTTCCGCCATAAGCAAAAGCCCTTGCGACGAGGTCGCGGTATAAACGCGCGAACCAGTAGCGGACGCGCCAAGCGCGATGGAAGCGGCGGCAAATTCGCTTTCCGCGCGGACATATTCATAATCCGCTTTGCCGTCTGCTTTAAACTTTGCCAAATCTTCAACTATATGAGTCTGCGGAGTTATAGGGTATGCTGAAATCACATCAGGCTTGCACAGCTTAATTGTTTCAGCAACCGCCCGCGATCCTTCTAAAATTTGTTTAGACATACATCCTCAAAAAAGACAAGAGATAAAAAAAACGCTAAAATAATAACTTCATATTTTATTTTTTGTCTTATTATTTTCTTGCATACATTTTAGCATATTTTTTTTTTTTTCAAACAAACAAATAAAAAATCTTGCGACTGCTCGTTGCCATTCGCAATAAAGACAAAAAAAGAAAAGCCAGTTGTTTTTAAAGCAACTGGCTTTTTGTTTTTTAAAAACCACCTCTCAAATCAATTCCCTTCTGCCGATATAGAGTCGCAAAGAAACTTGAAAATGACTCTTTTAACCAAGGGAATCTTTTTAGTTTTTCTATTACATGCTCCCGATATTCAGGGCTCATGTAATATTTTGCGTACACTTCTTGCCGGGCCGCTTCCACTTCTTCCACAGAAAAATTCGGCGTTTTCACAAGTTGATGATTATGATCGTAAAGATTATAATCATCGCTCAAAACCATTCCTTCCGCCCGCATCTGATCACCTTCTGGAGTTCCGAAACTCGGGCAAAGATGCGCGATGCGAATGCAATCAGGAAGAGCTTGTTTTAACCGCGCGATCAGTTCTTTCTTGCTTCGCATATCATCCGCCGGCGTAGGAAAAATAAAAAGCGCGCGATTTATTCCGCCGACAGAATCCCAATTTTGCATATGTTCAATGACCTGACAGAAATCAGAATATGGTTTATTGAAGCCGCGCACTGTTTCAAAACTTGCAGATTCAACTCCAACTGCTAAAACCGTAAATCCCGCTTTCGCCATCAATTCCGCTTGCCATTTGCTCAACCCAACCTTCACATAAGCGTAAAGGTGAATCGAATTTCTAATGTGGTCAGGATGATCTTCTGGCAATTCGCTATGCGTTCCCGCTTTAATTATCGCCTCACATAATTCTTCCAGCCGGGTAGCAGAATCATTAAATGTCGCCGTAGTTAAAAATCCTACCCGCGTTCCTCTGCTTCGGAGCATTTTAAGCTCCGCCGCAACATCATCCGCATTTCGATATGCCACGCGCTCTCTCCCGCAAATATTTCCATACGCCGTTTTTTCCATTGCCGCGGTCCCGCAAAACGAGCAATTATAAATGCACCCATGCCCGGAACTAATCTGCGCGACTCCGCCAGCTTGATGAACTGGTGCTGGATAAAACAATCCATTACAACGCGCCTTGCGAATCGCAACCCAATTCCGCTTCGCCCACGCAAATTTTTTTTGCGCGGGTAAAATCGCTTTTTCAGTTTTGCGGAACCCGCCTGAAGCAAAGGAATCGCGAATTATCAGTCCCGCAATGTCGTCCACATTCTCGCATCCTTCCAGAAGTCGCTCCGCAAGTTTTCGCAACAGCGCCTCGCCATATCCCAGCACGCCATAATCAAACGCCGCCGATTTCGTAATATCCCCGGGTACCGTACTAATATGGTACCCGCCCAAAACAATTTTCACTCTTGGCAATTTCTCCTTAATTTTTTCAGCCAGTTCTTTCACCAGCCAAAAATTTAAAGTGAGCGCCGAGAATCCGATCAAAATCGGATCCAGCCGAACCGCGATTTCGACCATTTGCTCAATAGTCTTATCGCGCATCCCGACAACTTTCGTCGAGATATCATGCGCTTCAAGTTCGCCTGCCAATTTCTCAAGAGCGTAAAGCCCCAGCTTATTATCCGGCAAATCCCCGCCTTGGAAAAATTTATCCTCCAGCGGCTCAATCAATAAAACTTTTGCTTTCCTCATTTTTCAGTCCTTTCATATAATATAATCACGGATTACATGTAATCTTTCTTTTTTCGTTTCTCCCCCTTAATAAGGGGATTAGAGGGGAGTAAATCTGAACCAGACTACCACCACTAACCCCTCCTTAGTAAGGAGGGGAAACTTATATTTTTTCAAAGAACACCGCCAAACCAGGAATCCCCAGCTTGACAAAATAGTATAATAAATATTATAAAAAATGTCAATCGTTTTGATATTATAAAATTTTTACTCTTATTTTTTATTGAAAATAAGCCATAATTAAAAGTAAAAATATTGACAATTTTATCGTTATTCGATAAAATGCTCATAGCTGAATGCGACATTCAGGAATGTCGCATTTTTGAAAGGCTGTCTATTAAAACAATATGTCTATCAAAAAAAATCTCGAACAAATAGGACTCTCAGAAAAAGAAGCAAGCGTTTATCTTGCCGCTTTGGAATTGGGGCCGGCGAGCATCCAAGCTCTAACAAAAAAATCCGCCATAAAGCGAAGCACTGTTTATGAGATGATAAAAAATTTAAAAAAAGAAGGATTAATTTCTGAAACAATGAAAGGAAAAAGAAAAATATTTATTGCTGCCAGACCTGAAGCGCTAAAACACGCTATAAAAGAAAAGGAGAAATTGCTTTCCGATATAATGCCGGAACTAAAATCAATAAGCAATATCGGTTTCACAAAACCGAAAATAATGTATTACGAAGGAAGAGAAGGGATAAGAGAAATTTTTTGGGACACGATAAAAATGAAAACCGACATGGCTTATTGGATATCGATTATAGACGAACTCACATCTCTCGTCGGAGAAGATTTTGTTTATAAGTATATTGAAGAAAAAGCAAAAAGAGGGCTATGGATAAAATCAATACTCGTAACTTCAAAGCAACCTTCAAACTACAAATATCTAAATCCTTTAACTTATGAGCGAACACTTCGAAATGTAAGATTCACGCCAAAAGAAATTGATTTTAATAATACTATCGCTATTTATGGAAATCGGGTCGCAATAATAAGCACCAGAAAAAAAGGCTTCGGCTTCGTAGTCGAAAGCGAAGATTACGCGAAATCAATGAAAGTTTTTTATGATCTTTTGTGGAATATTTCAAAACCTTATGGGGATATGGACTTTCATATGTATAATTAACTTTGAAACGCGCCACTCATATAGTAAAATAAAACCATATATGGACATCGCATTATGACTTCGCGCTAATTATGTTCCTTACATTAAACAACTATTGTAAATTTTCATAATCTCTTCATAATGTTTTTGCATACAAAATTCTGATACTGTTTTTTTCGCCCGATTCGCTATGTCTGCCTTATCCAGAGGAGTCAACCCCATGAGAGGGTCTTGCCAATTTCCGCAAAACAATAAATTTATCTTCTCCGCCAACTCGACGCTGTCGCCGGGATTGAATAAAAATCCATTTTTTCCGTCTTCCACAAACTCCTCAATAGCGCCTATTCGCGACGCTATCACAATTTTTCCTATTGCCATCGCTTCAAGCAAGCTATAACACATACTCTCAGGACAAATTGACGGAATAATTACCGCGCGCGCCTCTATAATTATTTTTTTTAACTCTTCGCCATATTTCGCGCCTAAAATTTCTACTTTATTTTGTAATTCGTAATTTTTAATTCGTAATTCTAATTTTTCACGCTCCGATCCCTCGCCGACAATTTTTAACCTTAAATTCCCGCCCGTCTTCTTCATCGCTTCCAGCAAAACATAAATCCCTTTTTCCGTTGAAAGCCGCCCAAAATATAAAAGATAGCCGCCTTCTATCTTGCTTAATTCTTGATGCTTAATGCCTGATGCCGCTCCCGCTAAAAACCCTTTCACCGTTTTTATCCTATTTTCGCTAATCCCGGCTTTTACAAAAATATTTTTCACAAAATTAGTCGGCGCGACAAACAAATCAACTTTATCATAAGTCTTTAAAATTTTGTTATGAAAATATGCTTCGCACATAAAGATAAAACTTTTTAATCGAGAATTTTTTAAACATTTTTTTAAAAAACATCTGTAATATTTTCCGCCTGAACATACGCGGCATTCCGCTCCGCCATAAAACAATAAATACGCGGGACAAACTATTTTATAATCATGAATAGTTTGAATAATTGGAACTTTATGTTTGCGCAGCATGTTTATTATAGCCGGACTTAATTGATGCGCGATATTATGAATATGCGCGATATCAGGTTTTTCATCTTTTATTAAATGTTCTAATTTCAAAACAGCGTCCCAATTATAAAAAAATTTAAAACAATTAATTCCTATATTTATTAAAGACGCCAAAGAGACATCTATAAATTCCACTCTGTCCGCAAAATATTTTTCATACTTCGTCCTCTCATTTTTTTCATGCGCCATAGAAAACAAAATTACAGTATGCCCGTTTTTTTCCAATAAATCTTTCAAATCAAAAAAATATCGTTCCGCTCCGCCACGCAAATAATAATATTTATTTATTAAAAGTATCTTCATAAACTGTAATTTTTTTAGAAAATATCCAAAAATCAATCATAGGATTATCGCATTATTTATTCCATAATACCCACCACCCAGCTCTCATCCAATGTTTTTTTATCGCCGCGCGCGCCGTGCACATCATCCAATTTTTTGTATTAACTTCATGCGCGAAATTCAAACTTTCATCCAATCTCCAAAGTTGCCCCATTGATTTATCCGAGACATTATTCGGATAAATATTTCCGCAAGGATCAATAAAAATATTTAATTTTCCTGAATAATCAGGAAGTATGCGCCTGCCATTTTCCAAAAATTTTAAAATGCCGTATGCAAAGTAGGCTCTTGCCCATCTTTTATAACTATTCGTTTGAAGTTCCTTATTTATAACCCAAGAAAGAATATTAATCATATCCTTATTTAGCGCCAACTCATTATATTTTGAAAAATAATTTTCTCCAGAATGGACAACAGCTAAGCTGAATTCCAACCCAAAAAATCTTGATAGCTCATAAACAGTCTGCAACTCCTTTACATTATAATTCCCCAATGTGAATGCAACTTTTAAATTTTTAACGCCCATCGCTTTTAAGGAAGTTATAGTCATTAAAACTTTATTATATCCTCTTTCAACCCCTCGTATTTCATTATGTTTATTGCCTATTCCGTCTAAAGACACAGCAACGCTAATATTGGAAAAAATTTCTAAAATTTTTTTCATTTTAGAACAAACCAATTCAACGGCAAATCCATTTGTGGAAATAATAACATCAGCGTCAGGACATCTTCTGACGATTACCTTTACGATTTCAACCAAATCTTCGCGCAAAAAAGGCTCTCCGCCGGTAATATTTATATTTAATAAATCGCGCGGCAACATATTATAAACTTCCGGCGAAATTTCATTATAATGATTCTCTTTTTGCCAAATATTGCACATCCTGCAACGAGCATTGCATCTATAAGTTATGGCGATTACGGCATCATTTATTTTGGACAACATATATTTTTATTAGCTCAAAAGTCAAACCTGCAATCCAATTTTTTCTTTCTCTATTTTCACTAAAACGACCGCCGTTCCCGCTAAAAACCAAAAATAAAAAGATAATGTCCTTATTTCAAAATAAGGACCTAAGAAAGCTTGGAATGAAACGGCTAAAATTATCCCGGAGAAACCAATAATAACGCCTTTTACAAAATCATCGTCAATAGTTCTATATGATTTCAACGCATATAGAAATAAACTTAACACTATCCCAATAAAAGCCAATAATCCGAAACTCCCTGTTTCCCCCCATAGCGACATCCAATTATTATCAATCTGACCCTGCGCTCCCTCAATTCCAAAAGGCAAGCCAAGTTCATTATATATTTTTTTATTCTGCAACGCATAAGCCACCCCTGAACCATATTGACCTAATCCTGCTCCCAAGAAAGGATATTTCATTACAACTTTTTTGGGAGTATTGATAATAAAATATAATCTTCCATATCCATTATAACTTGTTTCTAATTCTTGCAAAGAAAAAAGAGAAAGAAACCTTGACGCTAAAGTCATAGAAGCTTTATCTTCAATAGACTTTACTTTTAAATCATTCGTCTTTGCGTGAATAAATAAATAAACAGAAAGAAATAAAATAGCGACAGTGAAAAAAAGAATAAATTTTTTATCCCTCCTTATAACCGCGCTCATAAAAATCAACGCCAAAATAAATCCTAACCATGACATGCGCGAATAAGTTAGTATTAAAACAACTATTGGCAAAATCATAAGCGCAATCAACTTTTTTTTATGTCTTAAATCTTTTATCTCATACAAAAAACCTATTGCTAAAATAAGCGCGAAACATATAAATGTTCCTAACCGATCATATCTTCCCATAGTTGAAAAAATTCTTTGTCCAGATGACCAAAATTGATATACATAAGAAGGAGAAATAACTCCCGCGAATTCCCTTTTTATTCCCGGCAACAAAAAATCATCCGCCCTTTTCCCGATAAAAGCTTGTCCAATGCCTATAATAGACTGGGCTAATAAAACCAAAAAAAGCAAAACAATAAATTTTTTTGCTGTTTCTTTTGAAAGGCGGGAATAAATTATCGCATAATATAAAAGAACATAACGAAAAATTTGCCTTAATCCTAAAATCCATAAAGATAAATTTGTCCGATTCAAAATAGATGAAACAAATGTTATAGCGATAAACGCGGCAAGCGGCGTATCTATGGGAGTTTTTATAAACTTATCCTTTTTTAAAAAATGCTCTGATAATACCGCAAAAAATAAAATAAGTATCAGAATTTCCGCAAAATATTTTAAAAACGGATAAATTCCGTCACTTGCGAATTTTAATAAAAATGGTTCAAAAGGAATGTATATAATAAGAAAAGCGATAACTTTCTCTATTGCTAATAATCTTTTATTTTGTAATGAATAATAATTTAAAAATGACATAAATTTTGGCGGTGTGAAAAAGTAAAACTTCCCCACACCGCCGCTTTTATATGAAAACTATTTAAGATCCACATAAGATTGAACAAAAGCATCTATCTTGGACTTTTTTTGAGGACCAAGACAAGTCCATGGCACGCCATTAGGCGTCGGATTTACGGCAGTATTCGCGTAACAATACGGCAGAACAAAAGAAATAGATAATTTCTCTGGATTAAAAGGTTCATTCCTGTCAATTAAAGGAGGATCGAATTTATAATTATACTGACCGACAAAACATGGATGGGATGGATCAGGCGCGGCATATCCAATTATCTCATCGCCTGTTTGCATTATAAAATAAAGTCTCTCAACATATACCAAATCTTTATCTTTTTTTCTAAAAGGATTATTATAAATAATTTCCAAAACTCCATTATTGTCAACAACGCCAGACCCAACGCACATTCTGCTTGCGTCTGAAATAGCATAAAGTTTTTTGCCTGAGACATCGCAAATTAAAAAACATCCTTTTTTAGCGATTTGCATTATCTTTACTTTTAAAACAACTTGAGTCCCTTCATTTTTCAAAAAAACTATGTTGCTTGCGTTTATACCGCTATCTTTCGCGCAAACAAAAGTTGAAAGAGCTATAAAAAATAACGCGCTCGCGAAACATCTTAAAATTTTTTTCATTTAACTGCCTCCTATCTCTAAATAAATTCTTCTAAAATATCCAGGCTTTCTGTTTTTATATTTCTCAAATGCCCATAAAAGATCAGCTCCTTCAAGTCTTGATAATGTTGATACGCCGTAAACGGAATTATCATGATAAGGCAACACATTCGAAAGAAGATAATTTGATTCAATTAAAGTCCTTAATGTCTTAAACCAATCTAAACTCCATACAGATGAATCCCATATCCCATAAATTCCTGTCATATTCCCTAATATATTTAAGACCATACTCCATCCATAAGGCGCCGACCATCGTTTAATATCATCAATCTGCCTGGGAGTTAAAACTTTGCAAATAATATTCTTATCAACTCCCGCTTCCCAATTACTAATTATCTCGCCGCGCAGAGAGGAATATTCTGAAACTAAATAACCAACATCGTTTCCTAAAACTGGCGCCATTTCTTTAATTTCTTCCCATTTAAAATCTTTAAGGCACAAATTTTTTGCTCTGCTTGCTCGAGAAGAAGGGCCAAGAAGAACAACATTATCATGACTTGCAAGAAAAAATTTCATATTATAGTATTCTATGGGGATAAGAGCTTCCAGAAATCCGTCTCCATCAGCGTCAAAAGCATAAGTAATATAAATATCTGACAAACTATCATTAAAAACAATCACCTTCCAACTTACACCGTTTTCCCAAAAAAACGCTTCATCAAACGATACTAAATAAAAACTCCCTTGTGGCGCTGAAATTATTGAATATGAATCAATTCTTGAAGTCTTAAAAACATTCGGCAAATATGTATGAATAGATCTATTGTAATAAAGACGACTGCACGCGCAATTATTAAATAACAGCATTGCAAAAAGCAAAAATATTTTTAACCATTTCAATAAAATTCACCTCCTTTAAAAATAAGCTAAGGGGGTGTAATGTTTTATTAGACCATTACACCCCTTGAAAATTTAATGAGCCATTCTTATTGGAACTTCGCCTTTAGGACAAGGACTGAATATTTTTTTATCGCCTTCGACTTGCATATCAAACGCTAATGCCCAATCTTGAGTCCCTTCCCTCTTGCGCAAAATAATATCTCTATCGGCAACATCAAGCAAATGGAATTGGCTAAAAGCTATTCTTTGCCCATCTTTTGCCAAGTTCACGCTGAAACTATTGTAATTTACTAAAAAAGGAGCTTTATTTAGATCAATTTTTAAAACACCGCCTGTTAAAGAACAAGGACTCGATAACGCGCCAGCGATATTCCATAGCGTAATATCTCCTTCTAAAACAACGACCGCTCCAGCTCCTATCGCCTCTCTTCCGACATTAGTAAGGTACTTATTGTAATTTCGAATTTCCAATATTCCGTTGGCAGTTAATGTAACATCAGTTCCTTTCCATTCTTCTATTATCGAAAATGGGGCTGTTGTAAATAAAATTTCTTCTTGAACGCTCTCATCTCCTCTTGTTGCCACAACTTTTAAAAAATATGTCGTCTCGCCAGCTAATACATTATCGCCATTTAAACAATATTCCTTCTCGGAAATAGAATCTATTTCCGTGTAATCTTGATGACCTTCAAGTTTCATAAATATCTTATAAGCATCGCCATTGCCAGCCCATGATAAACAAACATTTACAGGCACATCTTTAGCTTTATCGTCAGGATTAGTAATGCTTATAAATAGCGCGGGGATTTCTTCCGCTGTTTTAAAATTCATAACATCGCTTATTAAGTGTTTTTCTCCTTTATAAGCTACAACATTGTAATAATACATTTTCCCATTTTCAAGATTTAATTGTTCCAATGAAAAACTTTTTTCCGCTTGAAAATTAGCGACTAACTGAAAATTAACGCCATCATCAAAACTGAAAAATACATCAAATACTTCGCCGTTGCTTTCCCATGTTAAATTTCCATCAGGAGGAACATTCAAATCGCTGTTCAGATTAAACTCGCGCAAATACAATTCTTCGACGGATTCAGTAACAATAACTTCTATTAAAACTGAATTACTGTCTAATTGCCCGTCATTTACAATAAGGCTTATCGTATTAACGCCCGGCGTATTGCCTATAAATAAAGCGTAAGCTGAATCAGTATTATATAATTCTCCCGCTCCATCTAATTTCCATTTATAAGTCATCACCTCTCCTTCAGGATCATAACTATAACTCCCGTCAAGACTTAAATTCTCTCCAACCATAATTTCCGTTTTCGCGGATCTAATATCCGCAATCGGTTTTTGATTGATTGGAGCTGATACACTCGCTTCCACGGTGTCTATAGACTGCGTCGCGCCATCGCTAATCGTAATCGTGCCCGTATAAATTCCTTGTTCCTCGCCAAAAAACCAAATAATTTCCTGATTTGGATCATCAATCGATAATTCATCTCCTTTTGGAGTTATTACTTTCCAATAAAAACTTAAAGGATCTCCATCTTGATCGCTGCTTTCTGAAGCGTCAAATATAATCACTTGCCCCAAAATTAAAAACTGATCTGGTCCAGCGTTAGCTATAGGAGGATGATTATCATTTCCATTTGCGACGGTAAATCTCCATTCTGAATGATTTATCGGCAATATTCTTTCTACATCGTTATTGCGCGCTATAATCTGAACGCAATATGTTTCGTTAGATTCCAATTTAGCGGGTGTAAAAAATTTATTCTTGCCCAAATCATAAATTTCAGCGTTTTCAGAAAATCCAGCGCATTTCCCAAATTTAATTTTAAAACTTGCGTCTTCAACATTGCAATTCCACGATATCGTCAAAGCCAACGGCTGATTTACTGAATCTGGAACAGGGTTAAGATTGCTTATTCTAATTTCTTCCACATCAATGCTTATCTCTGCGCTGCCTTCTCCGCCCTTTGCGTCTAATACAGTAAGTTTTACTTCATAAACGCCGTTAGCATCAGTTTGAAAATTCGTATTTGCGTCAAAAGGCGCGTCAAATTCAAAGCCTAAACTTCCTGACGGGACTTTTAAAAATTCCCAAGCGTAAGTAAACACATCGTCATCCGCATCATCAACTTGAGATGTTAATCGAACCATATCTCCCGCAGCATATTTTGTTTTTGATGGAATAATATGAACAATCGGAGGACTGTTTCCTTCGGCAGTATGAAATTTCATAATTCCTGTGTCTCTAATGTAGCCATTATTTTCAGCTACAATCCGCCATGAGCATACAGTATCATACGGAAGCGCGCCGATAAAAAAACATTTCTCGCTTATTCCATCCGCGTCTGTCGCTAACTGCGGGGAAGTGTCGGAAGCCGAAAAATAAACCTTGAATTTCGTATCGCTGCATCCATTGCAATTCCATTTTAATTGATTGATATTAACTGGAACATTATCCTCGTTTGCGCTTGGAAAAATTTCTGAAATTTCTAATTCCACAATAGTAAATTGAATAGTATGTTGAGCTTTATTCCCGTCCTTGTCCGTCACAGTTAAAGTCGCGGAATAATTTCCGTCTTTTTGAGGTATGAAGCAATAAATAGGATTATCAGAATTTGTTGAATGAAATATTTCCTCTTCTTCCGCAATAACTTTAAAATCATATTCAATCGAATCGCCATCGTCAGGATCGCTGCTTAAACTTCCATTAAGCACTACAGGATTCCCCGCCACTAATTCTCCTTTAGCTTCTACAGATAACTTTGCTAAAGGAATCTTGTTGCTATCATCGCCACCCTGTTCATTTAAACATCCTGCCAATACAAAAACCTCGCATATTAACACTGCCAAAAAACTTAACTTCCAAAAATTTCTAATCATTTCAATGTCTCCTTTACTAATGTTTACTATTAATTTAACCTATCGCATCGCATTGATTTGTTTATTCTTCATTTCTCACGACCATCCCCCCTTGCTATAATATTGTAAAGAACATATTCATCTTAGTTTTTGTCCAAAACCCGAATTTATAGTCGCTTATTTTAGGGAGTGTTTTTAAGCAACGAACATGGGTATAGATATGATTGGACATATGCCAAGATAAAATAAGACCAGCACTCTTGTATCACAAATTATAAAAATGTCAAGCGCTTAAAAAAAATCACACTTAAAAAACCGCTATTCGCGGTTTTTGTAAAAATTCTATTATTTTTAATTTACTATCTATTCATTTGTATGCCTTTATAATGCCTAATTTTAACTTTTCTGTTCAATTTATCAATTTCTATCGCAATTAAATCTAACTGATAATTATCAGTCTGTATTTTATTTTTATAAATATAATGCTTGCATGTCATCTCAAGTTTTTTTATTTTCGCCCATGTCAAACCTTCTTCAGGAGAACCAAAATAATTATTTGTTCGGGATTTCACTTCTACGAAATGTATTTTCATGTTTTTGACGGCAACAATATCAATCTCTCCAAAACGACCGGAAAAATGAAAATCTAAAATATTATATCCTTTTCTTATAAGATAATTTATCGCTAATTTTTCGCCATAATCACCGACTATTTTTCGCAAAGACATAAATATAATGAGGCTGTTTAGAATGACGCGGCATATTCCGCCGACAGCCAAATATTTATATTATGGGGCTGTCGCCGAATGCCTCTTTGTCCTAAATTCCCATATTTCGGTCAAATTTTCCAAAAAATTCTTACCCCTTAGCTTAGGCTAAACCGCAAAATTTGTTTGAAAAATTATGCCTCGAAATCTGGAAATTTATGACTAAAGGA
>JAZDNE010000074.1:0-8082 GCA_043800235.1 bacterium
ATGTTCAACAGCTTAGCTGTTTTTGAAGCATTAATATCAAGACAAAAACACTTAATAATTTTTTTGATTTGATATTGTGAAATTTTAGCTCTATTTAGCGTCATAACTCTATTATAGCATAGGGTTATCTAGTCTAGAGCCTCTAATTTTAATATTTTTTTATAAAATCTCCGTTAGAGATTGATCCAAATAAATTATTAATTTATTTTTTTATTTTTGGATTATTTATTATTCCCGGCATCCTTATAATTGACAGGAGAAAAAAAACTTGATTATAGGTATTTAAAAAATTTTTTGGAATGAATAAAAAAGAATTAGGGGGCTGTCGCCGAATGCTCCTTTAGTCATAAATTTCCAGATTTCGAGGCATAATTTTTCAAACAAATTTTGCGGTTTAGCCTAAGCTAAGGGGGAAAAATTTTTTGGAAAATTTGACCGAAATATGGGAATTTAGGACAAAGAGGTATTCGGCGACAGCCCCATTAGAAGATAAATTATTAAAAATTAAGTTTTCGGCAGTATATTAAACAGCGATTAGGGAATAGTTTTTTAGTTTATTAATTTTATGAAGTTATCGGGCTGTAGCGCAGTTGGCTAGCGCGCAGCGTTCGGGACGCTGAGGTCGCGGGTTCAAATCCCGCCAGCCCGACCATTTCAGACTTTTTGAAAAATCAGAGGCGTTTGGTTGCTCGTTCGCCGTTTTTTTTTTCAAAAAGAATTGAAAATTGTTTTGCTTTGATGTCTCGTCAACTGCAGTACGGCGGAAACGGCGGAGTTTATCCGCCTGCTGTTCAGGTGTGGCGGAATTCATCTCCCGCAAAACTTCCTCCTTCCGCCATGCTCTCGTTCTCGGACTGTCCTTTTTTTTCGGCGGAATTGGAGACCGTATTTTGCAAAGCGAAATGCGTCGCCAAAAGAAATGTTGCCCTTGACCCAACCCAACCCGCGCGCGGGCAACGACAAGCCCCCTATATTTTGTGTATTCCAGTTTGGCATATTACACTATGGAATACAACAAGTATGAGCAAAACAATTTATTCAAAAGATCACAGATTTTTAACCGAGCAATTAAAAAAAAGCCCGCATTGAGGCTGGTTTTGATCAAGAGAAAGCCACAGGGCTATTGGGGAAAACTCAATCTTACATCTCAAAAATTGAAGCTGGGCAAAGAAGGATAGATATTGTGCAATTAAAAGAATTTGCCAAGGCATATAAAGGGGCTGTCGCCGAATGCCTCTTTGTCCTAAATTCCCATATTTCGGTCAAATTTTCCAAAAAATTTTTTCCCCTTAGCTTAGGCTAAACCGCAAAATTTGTTTGAAAAATTATGCCTCGAAATCTAGAAATTTATGACTAAAGGAGCATTCGGCGACAGCCCCATAAAAAGTCATTGGATTTTTTTATAAAAAAATAGTATGACCAGAAAAGATATTGTTATTTTTATTTCGGAGCTGACAAAGCAAGACTTAAATTTTGATGATTACTCTCAAAAAATAATTGAGGTCGTTTCAAAATTTAACCTCGAACAAATCAAAGAAAGCCTGCTGGAATGTGGCGTAATTCCGGAATCTTTTAATCATGATTCGACTGAAGAAAAATTGTATTCAAAATATACTGATGGTTTACTGGCAAAAGCCCTTGAGTATTTGGGAATAAAATCAAGCGTGGTAAAACAGAGAGCTGACTCCGCTGATGTAGAAGGCACGACTTCGGAATATTCAATTGTTGCCGACGCAAAAGCATTTCGTTTAAGTCGAACCGCTAAAAATCAAAAAGACTTTAAGGTTGAGGCTTTGAGCAAGTGGAAAAAAGATAAAGACTTTGCATGTTTAGTTAGTCCACTATATCAATATCCAAAAAATTCAAGTCAGATTTATAGACAAGCAATTGATAAAAATGTCATCTTGCTGTCTTATATTCACCTTGTTTTTATGTTATCGCAAAAAAATGCGCGCAAATACAGCTATAAATCGCTTTGGTTGGTTAGTAAAAAACTAAAAGGAGCAAAAGATGCCATTTCATACTGGAAAGCAATTGACAAGGAGATTGCAAAAATTTTCAATAAAAAAATATCTGAAATTGAAGATAGTAAAAATATAGAAATGGAATCAATGAAGAAAGCGGCAAAAGAAGAGATGAGCTATTTAGAAAATAAAATTAACTCAATAAAAATACTATCGCATAAAGAAGCTATAATAAGATTGATAAAAAGCGAGAAACTTGATAGTAAGATAATACAGATCAAAAAAGTATCAGGTCTAAAATAGTTTTGATTGAGTTTCTTTATTCTTGGTTGATTTTAGAGTCGTGTATTTTTCATTTATTCTCTTTTTTGCTATATCACAATATTTATCTGATGTGTCAAAACCGATATATTTTCGGTTTATTTTTTTTGCGGCAACCAAGGTTGAGCCGGATCCAATAAATGGGTCCAAAACAACCTGATTTTCACGAGTAGTTAATTTGATTAAATATTCAAGCAATGCCACGGGCTTTTGCGCCTCATGAAAATCGCCTTCATGTTTTTCAAAACCGAATTTCAAGATATTAGTAGGAGATTTTCCCTCAATCAAACATTCTTCAACATTCATCGCGCCAACGCCATTTTTTAAAACATTGTCGGTAATAGTTATTTTATATGGTTTAAATAACCAAGCAATTGGCTCATAAATAGGCGCAAGATTTCCAAGTTTCCAACCCTCCCATTCCATAGCTTCTTTTGTTAGGCCTCTTTTTTCAAGAATGCCACTTATTGCTTGCGCTCTATGATGCGCGCTTGATTTTTCCCACGCTAACACATCACGCACTAAAAAACCACTCTCCTCAAACGCAACGAGTGCGCGGTGCAATGTCCTTCTTGCTCCAAAGATAAATAAACTCCCGCCTTCTTTTACGAGAGGAAAAAGTTTATTCGCCCAAGAATAACACCAGTCTTGATATTCTTTTGGTATATTTCTATCGGCGCTTGACCAGCCATTTATTGGCTTGCCTCTTCTTTTAAAAGCATTTTTTCCTTCTTGCGCCGGGGATTTGCCCAGTAGCGCGGAATTTGTATTCGCGTGTAGAACATCCCAGTCATCAAGTGATATCCCATAGGGAATATCTGATAAAACGAGATGTATTGAATCAGCTTTAACTTGATCGAGCAATTTTATTGCGTCACCACAATATATTTCATTTTCTTTTATATAATTGTCGTGTTTTGGCAGGGCGTTTGTGTCTAATTTTTTTTTTATTGTTGAATTTTTGTTATCCAAATTTTTGATAATATCTACGACAAGTCCTTGAATAATAATTTTTTGTTCGCCCTTTTTTATAATAATCGGCTCATATTCTTTATTGGCGGGCTGTAAACGAATTTGATTTCTCTCTTTGTAAAAAGTTTTTAGAGTAGCTTCATAATTATCAATTAAGGCGACGACTTTTTGACCATTTTCCGCAACTTGTTGCTCTTTTACCAAAACAATATCGCCGTCATTGATATTTTCATCAATCATACTTTTTCCGGCTACACGCAAGGCATAAAAATTTCCGCCTCTCATTACTTTTGTTTTCGGTATGGCTATGGTTTCCTTGACTTGGAGGGCCTCAATAGGTTGTCCAGCGGCAATAGTTCCCATTAATGGAATTTTTACCATTTGTTGGCTTTCGTATACTGAAATTGATCGCGGGCTATTTTCGCCTTTGTTTAAAAATCCTTCATCCTGTAATTTTTTTATGTGAAAGTGGATTGTAGAAACAGAGGAGAGTTTAAGATGTTTTTTTATCTCTTCCAAAGAAGGCGCAAAACCCTTCTTTTTTTGAAAAGAAGTGATAAAGTCTAGTATTTGTTTTTGTCTTTTTGTAGGCATAATTTTATGGCTATTGACTTTCGATTTACTTTCGATTACAATTTAATTGTAGGGTATCTTTTAATAGTCGTCAATAGGTAATTTACTGTTAATAAATAATCTAACAAAAATTTATGTCAAAACATGATGAAGTCGCTAACAAATTAGCAAAAAAATTCAAAACGGAATATAAATCGGACAAAGGCATCGATCTCGTTTTACGAACTAAAGTAATTGAGGTCGAAACGCAAAAAGCGGGTATTTTACAGGGAATCAAGCAGGTTGAAAAATCACAAAAAGCACGATATTTGGCAGTGAATAAAATCAATATAAATAATGCTATTCAGGCAACAGAGGGAACTGGAATTGGTATTATGTCTGAAACAGGAAAGATTATTAAAAAAGCGTCTAGGAAAAAATAAAATATGCAAAATAAAAAAATAATAGAGTTGCTTAAACAACATAGGGCAGAAATCATTAATACTCTGTCTGCCAATAATTGGAGGCATTTCAGAGATTATTTTTTGATTAAAGAGAGATATTTATCAAATAATATAGACGATCAATTCGAAAGGGTTTTTTGTGGATTTTATATTATGAATGGCGCAAGAGGTTTAACAAAGCTACAAAAAAAAGAATTTTTTGAACTCCTTTCATCAAGAGAAACCGATTTAGAAAAAATTCTAAAATCGTTATACAAAGTGCCTGGGTATAAAAATAGCCACAGAATATTTTTAAGTTTCGGAACAAAACTCTTACACACCATAAACGATGAATCGCCAATTTATGACGGCAATATTGCTTATGTTCTTGAATTACCGCCCCAAACTTATCCGGCTTTGTTCGAAGAAAAAATTAAAAATAGAGTAGATATTTATAAAACGCTAAAAGAAAAATTTGATATATTGTTATCAGATATTGAAATTAAGGATTTTATAAACAGTGTCAGACAAGAATTACAAAATAAAGCGAGTCTAAATAAATTTTTTTGGCAAAATAAAAATATCTCGGATACAAAATTATTGGACTCGTTGTTGTGGGCACTGTATTCAAATTTGCAGTAGGCGGCGCGCCAGCTTCGTCGGCATGAAATTTGGCGGAAAATTTGATATAATGGGACTTATGGTTATAGACATAGAACTTACTTTAAACAGATTTGGGTTCGGAAAGATTGCTGAGAATAAATTTCAGTTCTTTTGGTTTAGATTTTCAAAATGGAATATTCCATGTAAGTATTCCATTTCTTTCGAAATAAATTGGCGCGCGAAAGACGAAAATAAAAAATTGTGAAAACGCACATATTTTGAAATAACACGAATGTCGGAAATTGCTTGGCATAACGACGATTTTTTAAAAATTAAACTGTTTTGCAGAAATAAATTTGGAAATTTGGAGGGCGCCAATACTTGAGTTTTTTTAGTTTTTTGAATTTTTGTGTGGATAACTTTTTCGCTTAAATAGGCATATCGGATATTTAAAATAAGCGATAAAAAGCGATATAAAAAATTATAGGTATTTTTGGCTTAATAAAGATAAAATTTTTATAAAAAAATTTTATTAAGAAAAAAAGTTAGATATTATCGGATATGGGAATTAAATTCTTTTTCTGTTGTCCATTAAAAATAAAAATGGTATAATTAGCTGAAAGAAAATAAAGTTGAATAAATAGTAAAAATTAAGTTTCCATATTCCCATGCTTAATATATCCGATAAAAATATTCAACCGTCCGATACGGTTGGTTTAAATAAAAAATATATTTCATTAGCCGATGCTTCAAGGTATTCTATATACTCGCAGGAGTATTTAAGTTTGCGCGCAAGACAAGGGCATCTTAAATCCGTGAAAAATGGAAGAAATTGGGTGACGACTAAAGAATGGGTTCGGGAATACGAGAAAAAAATTGGTGATAATAATGGAAAATTATCTTTAATTCCTTTTTGGAAAAGATGGAGTATCGGCAAATTATCGGATATTATAAATAAACGCTTATTATCGCGTTGGACATTTGTTTTTGCGATAATCGGCGTTTTTTTTATTACGGCGGTTGTGTTCGGGAGCGAGATAGGACAAATTGGGCGAGGGATTGTTAAGAGCGGAATAGTGAATATTGAAAGTTTTGGGAAAGGGATAGGCGAAAGCTATATCGGGTTGGCGGGCGAGATGGCGAAGGTATCGGAGAAAGTTGGATGTGGGATAGGAAAAGCTGGACGAGTTGGACAAGGAATTGTTAAGAGCGGAATAGGGAATATTGAAAGTTTTGGGAAAGGGATAGGCGAAAGTTATATCGGGTTGGCGGGCGAGATGGCGAGGGTATCGGAGGGAGTTGGATGTGGGATAGGACGAGCGGGACAGATTGGACGAATCGGGATAACAAGACGAGCGGGACAAATTGGACGAGTTGGGCGAGGGATTGTTAAGAGTGGAATAGGGAGTATTGAAAGTTTTGGGAAAGGGATAGGCGAAAGTTATATCGGGTTGGCGGGCGAGATGGCGAAGGTATCGGAGGGAGCTGGAAAACAATTTTATAAGAGCGAAGCAGAATTTGTTAATAATATATTACTAATTTCAAAATATTCTGGAAATATATTAAAATTTGGCGGCGATTATGTTAATTTGGCTGTTTTAAATTTTAGCCGTATTTTTGAGTACTCGTCGAATGTAATTGCTTCCGCTGGTTTTGAAACAATTGAGTCGTGGAAAAACATAATTAGCAATATTCCGAAGAATGGGAATGATTTTAACGAATTGGTAAATAGAAATGAAGAGTGGAATAAAATTGGAAATTATAAATTAGAAATCGTAAATTCAAAAAGCAATGTTGGCATCGGCGATTATTTAGATACTAATGCTCGCTTCAATGGCGCAACTGTCGGCAGAGTCGCAGGCGCGGAAAAGAAAAATTTGTTTGCGGGGTTATTAGATGGAGCTAAGTCAGTGTTAGATTCGACAAATGATGTTATGGAAACTATAGTCCGCGGATTTGGCAATGGAATGGATATTGTTGTAGAAGGTATGGATAATACGATGGGGTTGGTATTTGGGAACAGTTCAAAGTCTAATGATCAAAGTTTAGAGTTGGTTGAGAATCAATTAGATGGCGAGGAAAAAGGAGAGGGGATAGATGCGCAACACGCCGCTAATCCTTCCATAGAGAATGAAGATGATTTAGTGAATACAAAAATTGTTCAGCAGGATATAGTCGCTCCTAACTATTCTATTAAACAAGTTCAGGGCATACTTTTGACAGGAGAGGAAAAGAAAAGAAATCCTTTGACGCAGGTTGTTGAAGAAAGGCGGGTAACTGAAAATAGAATTATCCAGCAAAATACATATAATACAAAGGATGACAGCAAGCTCCCGATTGATGGAGGAACTATAACAGGGGATTTGATAATTTTAGGAAATACGAAATCGAATACATTGGCGGTCGCGTCCATTTTAAACGATGGCGTTTTGACAAATATGGGAGAGGCTGATTTTCTTGGCGGGATAAATGCGGGCAAAGGTCTTTTAAAGGCGGGCACTTCTGAAACTTTAAACGCGGTAAAAATAAACGGAGGTTTGATCGTCTCAGGAAATTCGGAATTGGCTGGCGTTACAATAAATGGAAAAGAAATGGTAAATGGAAATTTAATTGTAAACGGACAAACGCAAACAGTCGGACTTAATGTTACCGGGGGCGCAAATATGTTAAGTCTTAATGTGGCTGGACACGCGCAGTTCGGATCTTTAGGCATAACAGGTTCTCTCGGCGTGGCTAATTTATCATCGCAATATTTTTCCGTGTCTAATAACGCATATTTCGGCAGTAGCGCAAGCGATACATTGACAGTTAATTCTCGCGCTGATTTCAAAGCGAATGTTGCGGCTGAAAATGGTTTAAATGTTACCGGAGCGAATTTCACGGTGGGCGGTTCGAATTTTACTGTTGATACGAGCGGGAATGTTATTGTCGCCGGGAATGTAACCGTAAGCGGGAGTAATATTATAGGAGGAGCTTTAACCGTAACCGGGCAAATGGTTTTAGATAGAGCGTCGTCTTCGATGATTTCGGTCGCGAATAATTTATGGTCAAACGGGACGACGACGCCGGATGCGTTGCTCCATATCGGAGATAATATTTTAGGACATTTAACAGGTTCGGAAAACGCGATGATTTCTGGCGCGCTTGAAGTTGACGGCGTCGCTTGGTTTGACGGGAGTTTGAGAGCGTCAAGCACATTGATGGTAACAGGCGCGGCAAGATTATTT
>JAZDNE010000147.1:0-2592 GCA_043800235.1 bacterium
CGATAAATTTTTAGTTTATTCAATACTAAATAGATATGTTATAAAATTGTAAAATCCGCAATAAATAATATTTAGGCAGTATTGAAATAGTTTTTTATACAGGGATCGCGTCCATTTAAATTTTAAGAAAGGCATTCTAAATTAAGTAAAAAATGTAATATTAGTAATTGAAAAGGGACTATTCCAAACGAAAATTGTCATTATTTTAACAGCAACTATTTAATTTTAACAAGCTGAAAATTTTTTGTTTATAAACCGCATTCGCGCAAATATTTTTAAAATTTAGATAAATGAGCTAATAGAAAAATGGATAATTTTGCGTGAATGTCGCCAATTTTTTTGTCGCTATGCCAAAATTTTTGGTGTGATGGCAAATAAATCCTCTTAAAATGGAAGAATAAATATAGATATGGATTTGATAATTATATCAGTAGCGGCGCTTGCGGCAGGAATTGTCGCTGGATATTATGTAAGGAAAAATTTCGCGTCGCATCAGTTAAACTCGGTTGAAGCAAAGGCTAAAAAAATATTAGAAGATGCAAAAACACAGGAAAAAGAACAGCTTTTTCAGGCTAAAAGCAAGGCTTTGTCTCTTATAGAGGAAGCCAAAAAAGAAGAGAGTTTAAGACGGAAAGAACTTGATTATTTACAAAAAAGATTAGAAAAAAGAGAATCTTTATTTGATCAAAAACTTTTAGAATTACAGGAAAAGCAACAGAAGCTTTTTGAAAAAGCAAATAAAATAGAAGAAATAAAAGAAGAAATTCAAAAAATTAAAGATAACCAAATGGAAAAGCTTGAAAAAATAGCTGGTTTGTCAAAGGATAAAGCAAGGGAAGCGCTTTTTAATAACACAGAAGAAGAAATGAAAGAAGCGCTTATAAGCAGAATACGAAAGTTAGAAAAAGAATCAAGCGAAGTTGTGGAACGAGAAGCAAAGAAGGTATTATCATTAGTTATTCAAAGATGCGCGGGAAATTATGTGACTGAAACTACAACATCAACGGTAGTTTTGCCGTCAGATGAAATGAAGGGGCGCGTTATAGGCAGAGAAGGAAGAAATATAAAGTCAATAGAGCAATTAACAGGAACGGAAATAATTGTTGACGATACTCCTAATGCTATAACTATTTCTGGTTTTAGCGGCATAAGAAGACAAATAGCTAAAAAGACATTAGAAAAATTGATTTTAGATGGAAGAATTCATCCTACTAAAATAGAAGAAGCGATAGAAGAGTCAAAAAAAGAGTTGGCTTGCGATATAAGAAAATCAGGAGAAGAAACTCTTTATGATTTGGGTATTGCTGGTATTGATCCTAAATTAGCGCAAATTTTGGGACGGCTTAAGTATAGAACAAGTTATGGACAAAATGTATTGCAACATTCAATAGAAGTCGCTCATCTTTCCGCATTATTAGCTGGAGAACTTAAAGCAAATGTGAGTTTAGCGAAAAAAGCAGGTCTTTTCCATGATATTGGCAAAGCTGTTGATCATGAAGTGCAAGGAACTCATCCAGAGATTGGCAGAGATATTGGCAAAAAATTTAATTTGCCTGATGATGTGATCACGCCTATTTTAACGCATCATGATGATAATCCTCCAACATTAGAAGCTTTGATAGTTAAAGTGGCGGATGCGATTTCAAGTTCAAGAATGGGAGCAAGGAAAGATTCTTTGGAAAATTATATACATAGATTGGAGGAGTTAGAGAAAGTTGCCGTATCTTTTGATGGAGTTGAAAAAGCTTATGCTATTCAAGCTGGACGAGAAGTTAGAGTTTTTGTCGTTCCGAATCAAATAGATGATTTGGAAGCGCATCATTTAGCTCTTAATATAGCGAAGCAGATTGAAAAAGAATTAAAATATCCAGGAGAAATAAGAGTTAATGTTATAAGAGAACTTCGTGTTACTGAATATGCGAGATAATATTAAAAAAGCAATAAAGGAAACAAAAAGGTATTAGATATTGTAAAAATAGGCAAAGTAGTGTAAAATAAGAGCAACACAGAAAAATAGGATTTAGTTTAAATAAAATTTTAAAGCAAGAAAGCGACATAAAAGTAATTGTTTTTTTGTTTTATTAAAAGAAAGGGGGTGACATTAAATGAATAAAGCAGAATTAATTAATGTTATCGCTGACAAAGTCGGCGTTTCTAAAAGAGAATCGGAAGATATGCTTGAAACTTTAGTCGCCACCGTTACATCTGAACTTAAAAAAGGCGGCGAAGTTACTTTAACTGGTTTCGGCAGTTTTTCAGCTAAAAAACGAGCGGCAAGAATTGGCGTGAATCCGCAAAATCCATCACAGAAAATTCAGATTCCAGCAATTACAGTTCCTAAATTTAAAGCAGGCAAGGCTTTGAAGGATGCGTTGAAATAGATTTGTTATAAGATATTTAAAAAAACAAAAACTGCTTTTGGATTATTTCTAAGGCAGTTTTTGTGTTATAATGGGGCTGTCGCCGAATGCTCCTTTAGTCATAAATTTCCAGATTTCGAGGCATAATTTTTCAAACAAATTTTGCGGTTTAGCCTAAGCTAAGGGGTAAGAATTTTTTGGAAAATTTGACCGAAATATGGGAATTTAGGAC
>JAZDNE010000087.1:0-5941 GCA_043800235.1 bacterium
ATCCTGGATTCCGTGTCAAGCACGGAATGACAAGCAGGGTACAATTTAAAGTAATACCACTATATGGGACTTATGCCGAATGGCGTTTTTGCGTCATTTAATTAAACCTTTATAGCTACAAATTCAAAGTCTTTAATCCTGGATTCCGTGTCAAGCACGGAATGACAAGCAGGGTACAATTTAAAGTAATACCACTATATGGGACTTATGCCGAATGGCGTTTTTGCGTCATTCTGAGGAGGAACGATCCCTCAATTTCATTCGGGACAGGCTCCGAATCCCAGAGTTTTTTTCGCTTGACCACGGGATTATTCACCCGCTAAAGCGAGTTCGGAATGACGCGCTAAGCGTTTGGCGACACTCCCTATATTAGTCAATTTCTAAATTCAAGGGATTTCTCCCTACGGTCGAAATGACAAAAAAAAGAAATTTAAAAAAAATTTGACCGAAATATTAAAATTTAGGACAAAAAGGCATTCGGTATAAGTCCCATATAGTGGGGATGGAGAGACTCGAACTCTCACGCCTTGCGGCACATGCTCCTAAGGCATGCGTGTATGCCAATTTCACCACATCCCCAAATTCAAAAAAATGCTATTTTGAAAACGCGACTGCGCCGTAACCAACTACTCCGCCTTTATCGCTAACATCTCCAGAATTCAAATATTTCAAAACATCAATCTTATTCGCTCCAACCGCCTTTGCTAAAATCATCGTCGTCTTTACGGCCCCGGCTCCGCACAAAAAACTTATGCCGCCTGAAATACCTCTTATTTCTATTTCAAAAAGCAATTTTTCTAATTCTATCGCGCTACCTTTTTTTATCATATCTAAAACCTCTTTGTCAACTTTATTTGCCGCGTCATAAGAAGGATAATGAGACATATCAGATGACGCGACTATCAATATATCATCCCGTCCTATAATAGCGTCTTGGATAGATAACGCTAAAAGATCGCATGTCGCCATTAAATCATTCCCCATTATTATAGGAACTATTTTTCCGTTCGGCAAAACAGTTTTTATGAAGGGAAGTTGCGCTTCAATTGAATGTTCGTTATTATAAACTTTTTCGTTAAATGATATTTTTTTATCTTTTTTTATTATTTTTTCAGCTAAATCAGCGTCAACATAAATTTTTCCCAAAGGAGTTTCATATCCGCCTTTGGCATAAACTGAAATCCCATCAAAATATGAATGATGGCTGTTGCTTATTATTATGACAGTCTTTATTTTTTTTCTATTTACGGCGGAATAAGCGGCGCCATACACTGGACCTGCGTACATATATCCGGCATGAGGAGACATAATCGCAAAAATTTTTTCATTTGATCTATAATTATTTTCTGATAACAAATGAGCAATGTCTTTTTCTAAAACATCTCTTGACGCGGGATAAAATTTTCCGGCAAATGCCATAGATAAAATATGCTTATTATTCATATATATTAAAAATATTATAAATTTTCAAGCAACGCGCTTGACTATTATTCCACCCCTTATTAACTATTAACATAATACCATATTTTATTAAATTAGGTAAACACCTGCAGCTTGCATTATCATATTGCTCCGACAAACATTATTAAAACTTTGACGCTTTAATAATAATTTGATAACATTATAATAATCAAACATCAAAAAAAATCTGCCCGCGCGGGCAGCCAACAATCAAACAATATCCAATAACCAAATATCAATAACCAAAAATTTATTTAAAACAGGTTATTGCGTCTTTGTTATCGGTTATTTGAAAACGATGCCAAAAAGAACATACCAACCTAAAAAAAGACAAAGAAAAAAAGAACACGGATTTAAAAAAAGGATGAGTTCTAAATCAGGAAGAAAAATTTTAAAAAATAGAAGAGCGAAAGGAAGAAAAAAGTTATCTGCATAAAAATATGCGGGTTAGACTTCGAGCAAAAATAAAATCCCTATCTGACATCTAGTATGCATTCATCTGCGACTTTTACTCAATCACAAAATTATCACCGTAGCTTAGGCTACGGCTCAAATTTTGTTCAATCGTAAAAGTCGCATCTGAACGCATACTAAACGCCATATAGGAAAGTTATTTTTGCTCGAAGCCTTAAAAAAAATCCGCTTATGTTAAATAAAAAAAACCGCTTAACAAAGGATAAAGAATTTGAAAATGTTTTTAATAATGGAGAATCTTTTTTCACAAAAATACTCGGAATAAAATATATTAAAAATGATTTAAGCATAACTCGTTTTGGAATTTTAGTCAGCGCGAAAATTTCAAAAAAAGCCACAGTCCGAAATAAGATAAAAAGAAGGTTTCGCGAAATTTTGCGTCTTCATTTGGATAAAATTAAATTCGGATACGACATTGTTGTTTTAACCAGAAACAGCATAACAGAATGCGATTATGAAGAGATGGGAAAAAATATGGAATATGCGTTGCGCAAAGCGGGATTATTGAATTCTTAAAAATTTTTATAAAATTACAATTCACTTTATTTCCATGTTCCGTTATCGTAAAATATTTCTAATAATCGGTTTCATACTTGCGACATGCGCAATCGCATTGTTGCTTTTTTATTTCTTTTTTTATACGAAAAAAACAATAACTATTCCTGTTGAACAACCTGATGTCGCGAATCAACAGACTAAAGTTTTGCCCGCGTCTGGCGATGGACAACTTCCTATCCCCGCAACCGTTAAACCGTCAGACAGCGGACAGGATCAAAAAACTCCTGAATACAAAATACCTTCGCAAAAAGCCAATGGAGGACTAACTCAATCTTCCGCTCTTTATGAAAAACCTATTTACGGTTCAACTCTCGCGCCAAATGGACAAGATATAATGTCCTATGATAAAACAGAAGGAAAATTTATAAGAATTTCGCCTGACGGAAAAATAAATTATATGTCAGACAAAGTTTTCTATAATGTGGATAATGTCGTATGGTCGCCAACTAAAAATGAGGCTGTCATAGAATATCCCGACGGAGCGAATATTTTATATAATTTTAAAACAAAAAAACAATCCACGCTCCCAAAACATTGGGAAAATTTTTCTTTTTCTCCTCAAGGCGGTCAAATCGCGGCAAAAAGCCTTTCAGATAATGTTGACTATAACTGGCTTGTTGTGAGCTCGCAAGACGGCTCGACGCTAAAACCAATTGAACGATTAGGAGAAAATTTCGGTAAAGTTTATAATAATTGGTCGCCTAATAATCAAATCATCGCTATGTACACCGAAAGCAAAGATTTTGATAGGCAAAATTTATATTTTGTAGGTCAAAATGGGGAAAATTTTCCTCTTACAATAATTGAAGGCCGCGGTTTTGAAGGATTATGGTCTAAAACCGGGGACCAACTTCTTTATAATGTTTATAATAGCGCCTCGAGCTTTAAACCATTGCTTTGGACGGTAACAACCGAAGGAGACGCTATGAGCCAATACAGGAAAAAAATAAATATCAATACATGGGCGTCAAAATGCAGTTTTTATTCCAATAATGACCTTTACTGCGCTGTGCCTGAAGCGCTCCCGGACGGAAGCGGAATTTATCCTGAAATTGCGGATGCCATACCTGACAATATTTATAAAATTGACATCGCAACCGGCGGAAAAAAATTTATCGCGCGGCCTGAAGACAATGCTACGATTGAAAAATTATTCATATCTGAGGATGAAAAATATTTATATTACACAAACAAAACGACAGGAATAATAAAAAAAATACTTCTTAAATAATAAAAACTATGAAAAATCTCGTTATCGTCGAATCTCCGACAAAAGCAAAAACCATATCGAAATTTTTAGGAAATGGTTATAAAGTTTTGTCTTCTTTCGGGCATGTGAGGGATCTTCCAAAAACCAAAATGGGAATTGATACCGAACATAATTTTGAACCGCAATATATCATCCCTCTAAAAGCAAAATCAAAAGTTTCGGAACTAAAAAAGGAAGCGGGGAAAGCCGACATTATTATACTCGCGACTGATGAAGATCGCGAAGGAGAAGCAATATCGTGGCATCTATTGAACATATTCGGAGAAAAATCAGATTATCAGCGGATAGTGTTTCACGAGATAACAAATTCAGCGATTATAGAAGCGCTAAACCATCCTCGCAAACTCGATATGAATTTAGTTAATTCCCAGCAAGCGCGTCGCGTTTTAGATAGATTAGTTGGATACGAATTATCTCCTTTTTTATGGAGAAAAGTCGCTAAAGGATTATCCGCCGGAAGAGTTCAATCAGTCGCAGTGCGTTTAATTGTGGAACGGGAGCGAGAAATAAAAAAATTTACAGCGGAAGAATATTGGACAATAGAAGGAATTTTTAAAAAACCGACAGTGTCCTCCAGTAAATGCGAAATAGACTATAGCATAACATCTTTTGTCCAGTCAGAGTATCCCAAAAGCGACATTGACAACATACAAATCAACGCCAAACTTGATAAAATAGGCGGAAAAAAATTAGAAAAACTTGCTATAAAAAATAATGCCCAAGCAAACGCGATTCTTGATAATATAAAAAAACAAGACTACTTTGTTTCAGACATTCAGAAAAAAACCACAAAAAAAAATCCTTACCCTCCGTTTACGACTTCAACATTGCAACAAGAAGCGAATAAAAAATTAGGTTTTTCTTCAAAACAAACAATGGTATTGGCGCAACAGCTTTATGAAGGCATAGATATTGGGATTGAAGGTTCAACAGGACTTATAACTTATATGCGAACGGACTCGCTTAATTTAAGCAAAGAATCTGTAGAAAAAATGCGTAATTTAATAAAGGATAGCTATGGGATATCGTATATTCCGCCGACTCCTATTTTCTATAAAACAAAATCAAAAGGCGCCCAAGAAGCGCATGAAGCGATAAGACCAAGCGATCCCGCAAAAACTCCTTACGACATAGAAAAATATTTAAATAAAAATCAATATAAACTATACGATTTAATTTGGCGACGCGCTATCGCGTCTCAAATGGAAAGCGCGATAATGGATAATACTTCTGTGGAAATAACAGACCCCAATTCTGAATATGTTTTTCGCGCCACGGGACAAACAATAAAATTTGACGGGTTTCTTAGGGTGTACAAAATTCAAACAGAAGAAAATGTTCTGCCTGATTTAGAAAAAAACGAACAATTGGAAACAATTAAAATAACCCCCGAGCAACATTTTACCCAGCCGCCGGCAAGATATACCGAAGCGTCTTTAATAAAAATATTGGAAGAATACGGGATTGGAAGACCTTCGACTTACGCGCCCACATTAGATACAATTCAAAAAAGGAATTATGTAAAAAAAGAAACTGATAAAAAATTACATCCCACTGATATAGGCATAGTTGTTACAGATATTCTGACGGAACATTTTAAAGATATCGTCGATTATCAATTTACCGCAAAAATGGAGGAGGATTTAGATGAGATTGAAGAAGGGAAAAAAGAATGGCAACCGATTATAAAAGATTTCTACTTCCCTTTTAAAGAAAACTTAGAAAAAAAAGACAAAGAATTGACTAAGAAAGAATTGACTGAAGAAAAAACAGACGAAGTTTGCGAAAAATGCGGAGCGCCTATGGTAATAAAAATGGGACGATTCGGAAAATTTTTAGCCTGCTCGAATTACCCAGAATGTAAAAATACAAAACAAATCAAAAGCGACGGAAGCATCGCTCCTCGCGAAGAACCTAAAGAACTTGAGGAAAAATGTCCCGAGTGCGGATCTCCTCTAACATTGCGAATGGGCAGATTTGGACAATTTATCGGATGCTCTAATTACCCAAAATGCAAATACATTAAAAAACAAGAAAAAAGCACAGGGATTAAATGCCCGAAATGCGGCGAAGGAGAGATAGTGGAAAAACGATCTAAAAAAGGCATATTTTACGCCTGCAATAAATATCCAAAATGCCGTTTCGCGCTTTGGGGCAAACCGACTGGAGAAAAGTGCC
>JAZDNE010000100.1:0-3963 GCA_043800235.1 bacterium
CGCGCTACTCACTGCCTCAGACAAATTTTTAACGCCCTGCGTTAATTTCGCTAAATATTTAATTTGCGATTGTTGCTCTTTTATGATATCTTTTAAGACTTTTATTTCACTTAAGATTTGGTCGAATTTATTATCGTTTAATTTTGAGGCGTTATCATCAATTTCATTAATTTTAAGGTCATACTTATCTTTTGATAATTCAATTATTTTTTCATCAACAATATTATTTTTCTCTTCTTCTTCATTGACAACACACGCCCCATTTTCACACAACAAGCATTTTGCCACTTTGAATTCTTCTTTTACTCCACTACAAAAAGCTTCCGCAATATAACAATCATTCCCAGAACATTTATTAACTGTTGAATAATAATTCTTGCCATCTTGCGCGTAAAAATTCCTACCATCTTGAGTTGGAGCGAGATTGACGCATTGATCTTTAAACTTCAAAATATTATCTTGTTTAGTCACAAATACCTCTCCATATTGCTCATAATTTTTCCCGTCATCTGAATCTTTGCAAAAATAATCTTTCTTGCATCCTTCAGCTCCGCAACAAGCCCCAAGCCAACAACCATATTCACATTGAACACTTTCCTGGTTTACATATCCGTCTGAACCGCAAGAAAGTTCGTTTAAATTATTGTTTCCTGTGCAAAAATCATTAAAATTTTCTATCATATTTAATGACTTGCCCCAGCTGGCAATCCCTTTGGCAGTTCCGTATTTATAATAATCTTTCCCGCCGTCAGAGTCAGAACACTTAATAATAGAGTTGCTTACGGTTATTACCTTAGTGAAAGTATTATTATTCTCATTAGATTCATTAATTGTATTTGAAGAGTCAATTACAACTTTGATTTCATAACTTTTAGCTTCAGGCAGAGTAAGCGAATATGGGTTTCCACCATTTTTTATTGTTATTGCTTCGGAAGTTCCTGTCAACACATTATTATATACATAAAGACGATCTTTATAAACATTGTCAATGTATAAATCAATATAGAAAGTTCCTACAGTTTTAGTATTACCAGTATTAGTATAAATAGGACCAATATCAAAATTTTCGTTAATTGCTATATTTCCTGATATTACATCGCCACTGCCTGGCTTCATAATATAAAAACCTTGAATGGATAAATCCGGTTTTGAGGTATCCATGTATTTTGATAATTTTTTAATCTCGCTTTGCGCTGATGGATCATTGCCAGTATTACAATTTACTCTGTAATAATAATCAATGCCTGGCTGTAAATCGCTTAAATTAACAACATAGTAAAACTTACCATCATTTGTTGGCAAGCCCACTTGAATAATCTTGCCATTAGTGCCGATCCCTCCGCTCAAATCAGAATTTATACTATAGTCTATGCCACAATTCGCTTCAATATTCGTATTCCAATAAATAGGGGTATTATTTTCTGCATTTATCGCATTATCATTCACCACAATATTTATATCTTGAACAGCTTTAATTTTTTTGTATCCAATCGCAACTCCGCAACAACAAACCGCCGCGATCAATAAAACTCGCAAATAATTTTTTTTAAATTTAAACATAAATTTTTTATAAAACATTCGCGGAATATTAAAATCCACTTTAATATTCGCGGCAAATGTCTTTTTAAAAATTAATTCTTATTTTAACTTGTTATTTTTTCTCTAACATCTAAACTTCCTCAAAAAATCTCCTATCTAATAATAAAAATAGTTTCAATGGGATAAATTTATGCTCGCCGTCTATGCCAAATTTATCTTTTGTGATCACAAACTTTTTTCCCTTAAATTTTCCCATCTCCTCAAAATCGCTCGGAGCTATTTTATTCTGATATTTGCATTCCCACGCGAAATTTTCAAAAATAAAATCAATTTCTTTATCAGATCTATAAAAAGAAATATCCCCGAATAAAGATTCTAAATGGATAAATGCCACATTTTCAGCTAATTTGCCTAATAATTCAGGGTTGTCAGCCATTTTTTTGTAAGACGCGAAATCCCCGTTAAGCCAGCCGTTTAAAAGCCAAAATAAAAATAAATCTTTTAAATAAATCTTCTTATTCTTTTTAAAATTGATCTTCTTTTGCCGATAGTCATAATTATAAATCTGTTTCGCGATAAACGCGTCTTCAAAAAAATTTATATAATCATAAATCGTGTTATGGGAACCGACGCCTGTGTCGGAAGCGAACGCGTTATAAGAAACATCGCTACCGATTGAGAATAAAATCCTTTGCAAAATCACTTTCGCGATATGTTCTTTTTTCCCATTTTTCGCTATTTCCGAAATAATCCAATCCTTGTAAAGATTAAAACTATCTATGCTTATTTCTTTATTATCAAGATAATCGTTCACAACGCGCGGAATTCCTCCTGAAATTAAATATTTGCCAAGTTCCGATGATAGAGGGATTTTTTTATCCAATTTTAAATAAAATTTTTCCAATGTTGCGCCTGCGGACAGCTCAAAATTGATATCGGGATACTCCGCGGATAAAAATTCAGAAAAGCTGATGGGAGAAAAAATAAAATCTTTTCCCTTGCCTCTGCGACCGGGCAAAAATTCCCCTGTCTTTTTTATGCTAACGCTACTGCTTCCCGTTAAAATATAAGATATCTTTTCTTTTTCGCCCAAATCAATTAAATACTTGATGGCTAAAATACTGTCTTTGACGGAAGTAATCTCGTCAAGAATAATAAATTTTCTTCCGCGCGGCTTAAACTCCTTTAAATATTTTTCTATCAATTCCGCTATGTCGTTTTTACTGTCTAAAATATCGCAATTAAAATAAAGAAAATTCTCTTTATTGCTTTCAGAAATCATTTTTTTGATAAGCAATTTCAGATGAGTGGTTTTCCCAATTTGCCGCGGACCCATAACAATGTAAACTCCGTCTTTAAACTCATACTCAAGAAAGTCCTTATTTAAAAAGACATATTTTTTAGATCGCAGATCTTTTATGTGGTAATCGTTCTCAATCAATCCGCTCTTCTCCCACCACGGATTTTGGTTGTACATTTTTTCTAAAATATTATCCATAAATATTAGTCAAAACTAATGACATAATTATTATATATATTGTCAGCGCCATTGACAAGAGCAAAATTTCCGCTATACTCCGCCTATTTTTTCCTATTTATTGACAAAATTTACATATCCCTCAAATCAAAAGCAATAAATCCTTCTTTTTTAAATTTGCTCTTATCTTTTATATTTTTTGCAACCAAGCCTGTCTTTATTTTATAACTTTTCAAATCCAATGGCAAATGTTTACAAACTTCCGCTCAACGCTTTATCTAAATTCTTTAAAAAATCAGCGACAGGGACGACGCGGATATTTCCTTCCCATTGCGTCCGATCTCCGCCATACACCAAAAAAGCGCGCGCCATTGGATATTCATCAATAAATTTCTTTAATCCTTTGAACATTTGATCATTCAACCGCGCGCCTCGCTTAACTTCAATCGCTATCAATCCGCGCTCCCCATAAAGTACAATATCAACCTCGCGCCCGTCTGCCGTTCGCCAAAAATATAATGTATATCCATATTGCCGATAATGATTCATTGCCATAATTTCTTGTATCACTAATGTTTCAAGCGCCGCGCCATCAATATCTTCAGACGAATCCAATGGTCCTTTCGGACGAATCGCGCGATAAACTCCCGCGTCAAAAAAATAAAATTTTGGATGAGCCGCCATACGGCGTTTCGTTTTTTTTGTAAATACGGGAATTCTTTTCGCGATAAGCAAATCTTCTAAAATGCAAAAATAATTTTCAGCAACCTTGCGATGCACCGCGCATTCGCTTGCAACCGCCGAAATAATGAATTACCTCGGGGCAGAGCCCGCGAGGTATCTGGTGAGCTTTTCCTGTTTTATTTTAATCAAACAAAGTTGGTTGTGCTCGGTGTAATTGCTGATAATTTTTTCCTTGCTGTCTTACATAATTGCTTATTACTTGT
>JAZDNE010000143.1:0-4634 GCA_043800235.1 bacterium
GGAAAATTCAATAGTAATTCGATTGCGCTGAATAGGAGTCCGACTCTTTAAGGAGTCGGACTCCGGCAGAGAAAATTAAGAAGTAAGAAATTGGAAATTAAGAAATTGGAAATTTAAAAATTATGGATAAATTTTCAAAATACAAAAATTACGCGTTTGTAGACAGCCAGAATTTGAATTTGGGGGTGAGAAGATTAGGCTGGCATCTTGATTTTAAGCGATTTAGGAAGTATTTATCTGATAAGTATAAAATAGAGAAAGCTTTTATATTTATTGGGTATATTCCGAATAACCAGAATTTATATACTGCTTTGCAAGATTTTGGCTATATTTTAATATTTAAGCCTACTTTAAAAAGACCGGATAAAAGTATTAAAGGCAATTGCGACGCTGAACTTGTTTTGCATACGATGATTGAGTATAATAATTATCAGAAAGCACTCATTATTACAGGCGACGGGGATTTTTATTGTTTAGTTGATTATTTGAATAAACAGGAAAAACTTTTAAAATTGCTTGTGCCGAATGTGAGGAATTATTCTAAATTACTCAATTCTTTTGCTATTGGGAAAATGGATTTTATGAATAATTTGAAGAATAAACTGGAATACAAAAAACCCTCATAAAGAGGGTTTTCAGTGAGAGCCAATTGCATAAGGACTAACCCTTATGAACCTGCTCTCGTAGGGAGAGGCATTAGCCTTCGGACAGAACCTTAGGAGTTAACCTCTATCGTAATTACAATTATTATAGCATATAATCAAATTATGTCAAACGATATAATAGACATTAAAAAGATAGATTTTAATAATTCGGCGGAAGTTTTGGGCGCGTCGGAGGTTATTATTGCTTACGATTTATTCGTGGAAGCGTATTTGTTATACGCTAAGTTACGCGAATTAGAAAGCGAATCAACGCGAATTATTACCGACGATATTATTAGAAAACTTAAATGGGTTGCTTTGCCGAAGTTTTCGGAGGATGAAATCGTTAAAATGTTCGGAGAAAGTTTTACGACGATTTTTGAGATAGAATATTATGATTTATTGGGAAAGGTGAAGCAGAAAATAGTCGCGGATATTTGGTATGAGGACAGGGATAATTTTAAAAAGGCGATTGGAAAAGCTTTGCTGAAAAATACCGAACTACTGACGAGTCAAAATATAATCATAAACGGTAAAGAGGAACATCCGACCGTGGGTAATTGGCTGAAAGACTATAATGTGAATTTGGGATTCGCGCCGGTGAATGTCGCGAAACAAAGCGAGTATTTGACGAACAGCAAGAATATGAAGAGTGTGATGGATGGAATTAAGAATGGGGAAGAAAGTCGTAGGAACGGGGCATTGCCCCGTTCGGAAGAGGGGGTAGAAGGTTGTTTGTCGGAAAAAGATAAATTGAAAATTTTATTCAATTTTTACGAAAAGTTAAAATTATCCTCGTTAACAGCGGAAGGGTTGGAAGAAGATATTTTTATTGACGAGGATGGCATAAAAGGGATTTTAAGCGGCGGGGTATTTGAAAAAATTGATCCTAAAATTGAGCAAAGGCTTGGCGAATTGCAGAAAATTATAGATAGCGCAATCTCAATAAAACAAGAAAACCCCGCAGGAAAGCAAGCTTCCAACGGGGCAAGCAATAAAACAACAAAACAAGAGGAGCAGAAATTGGAAATTGGACCCTCCAATACGGCGGGCAAGAATTGGAAATTGGGGAATGTGGAAGAGAACCGTAGAGATGGGGCATTGCCCCGTTCGGAAGAAGGTTGTAGGAACGGGGCATTGCCTCGTTCGGAAGCAGAAAAACAGAAATTGGAAATTAAGCAATTTGGCAAGAAAGAAGAGGCGCGAGGAGATATTTTTCCAAAGGATACTGTTACCGAAAAAGAAAACGGGATGGGAGCGGATGACAGTAAGGTGATACGCGCAGAAGCTGGTGGAAGAGGGGAAGCTGTACCACGGAAAAATCCCCCCCAACCCCCCTTTACAAAAGGGGGGAGCGACCACCCTCCTTTGGAAAAGGAGGTAGACCAGCAAGCCAAGAAGGCGTATATATTTTCTCTTGACGAGCAGAGGTTAATAAAGGATAATGAATATGATATAAAACGGATCGCGCGCGGAAATATTATTTTGGTTGGAAAAGAATTAACATCGGCGTTGGAACAAAAAAATCGTCCGCGAGTTATTGCGGCTTTGCGCATGGCGGTTAAGAATAATTTATTGATTGGGTGGGCGGGAAAGGACAATAGGGAAAGAATTAAGAATGGGAATTTTGGAAGCGGGAAATTAGTGGAAGGACAAGTCGTTATAAAATTTTTGCGAAGGGTGTTGCAGGATAAACTATGTTTATCTGAAAGCGAAGCGGCTAAAATCGGCGTCCATCTTTATAATTTGTTTAGAAAATTAGGAAGGGATATTGGATATTTGGCGTATTATGATGAACAAGAAAAGACATTCCGTTGGATGGACATTGATTAGAGGATAGATTATAAATTGGATAAAGAAATTGTCGTTTTTAACGAATAAACGCTAATTTAGAACGAATTAACACGAAGCACGAATTCGTGATTTGTAAATATTCGTTAAAAATCCGCGTCCATTCGTTTACCATGGATACTATCACCACTAAAATAAAACAGGCTAACCTCGGAGACAGAAATAAATTTGATGAGTATGTAGAGGAGATACCTGTGCGCGGAGCGAGCGGGAAATTTTTTGTTGTCGCTAATGAGACGGGCGGAAATAACGCGGATGCATGTTCGTCTAAGAGGATGTCCATTCAGGCAGATTCGGTCGGGCGGGAATTTCAAATTTTAAATTCAAGCGGATATAAGAAACAGTTAGCGCCATTGCCTCCGGCAGTCGCGCGTCAAAGCGGATATTTGAAAGCGCCATTTATAATTTCAGCTGAAGATGAGGAAGAAATAAATGGAAAAGTTTTAAATAAATTTCAAAATGGAGATAAAGAGAATATAAAGATAAGAGAGATTGAACGAAGCAAAGGCAATAGCGGGATTGATGTTAATGACATCATTCGAAAGAGAGAAGAAGTTGATAAAGAAGTCGAGGAAAAGGCGGAGGAGATAAGAAACCTAATTTTAAATTTAAAATTTAAAATTTCAAATGAGACGCGGTTTAAAAATATTTTAAAAACTCGTATAAAAGGTTCGAGGAATAACGCGAGTTTATTTGAAGCTTTAACTAAGAAAGAAAATGAGGGGGGGATGGATATGAATGACAAAGAGGCGGATGAGATTGTTAAAATCGCAAGCGAGGTTTTGGATAAAAGAATTAAGAATTACGAATTAAGAATCAAGAACGCGGAAGAGGCAAAACCCGCGTCGCTTGCTTCTCTCGAGAGCGGGACTAAGCAAGAAGGAAAAGAAGCGGAGGTTTTGGATAAAAGAATTAAAAACGCGGAAGAAGCAAAACCCGCGTCGCTTGCTTCTCTTGAGAGCGGGACTAAGCAAGAAGGAAAAGAAGCGGAGGTTTTGGATGAAAGAATCAAGAATGCGGAAGAAGCAAAAATCGCGCCACTAACTCTTTTTGAGAGCGGGACTAAGCAAGAAGGAAAAAATAGGGCGGATCAATATAGAAAATTTGATAATTTTTACGCAATCAATCGAGTCTCTTCTGATAGCGGGAAACCGAAAATAGAGGATATAAAATATAAATCTAAATTAGTGGGACATATTGAGGAGATAGGGGCGCTTAGAATTAAAGATTTTCGGCATTTGTCGGACGATCCTATACAAGCTGCGGAGATTATTAAAAATAAGATAGATATATTAGAGGAAGAATCTTTTTTAAATAAGATAGAAGGAATAAAGGCATGGCGAACTTCTGAAATTTATAAAACATATTTAGATATGGGAAAAAGAGCGATAAGCGAGAGATTAGAAATTGGAAATTCGAAATTGAAAAATGGGGCGGATGGTTTAACCGAAGAAGAATTTTATGCTATAATGGAATTAAATAAGAGGCTGCGGTTTTAGATAAATATATTTTTTATTTTTTTTATGATATAATATAGTTACCGCATCATTAAAATTGTTTAATTATCGTTATAGGAACGAGACATTGTCTCGTTCCTGCAACCAATTGCGGCACATGCGAATGAATAAAAAATTAAGGAGTTATGCTTTATAAAAATAAAAAATTTATCGCTTCTTTTTTTATAGCGGTTTTTGTTGTTGCCGGAATTTTCGGTGTCGGAGAATTTTTTAGAATTAAGAATTATGAGTTAGGTTGGAAATTAGAAAACCTGTCTATAGTTTGTCGAGAAATTGGAAATTCAGAGAACCAAAAAACCGCCGAAACGGCGGCTTTAGGCGGTCTTAGATTGACCCAAGTACCTGGATTATCACTTGTAAAAAATTATAGCATATCAATGGAGTTTGTCAAGGGAGCAACTTATAAGTCTGTGGAGATGCGGGGAATTGAACCCCGAAGACCTTGGGTGATAATCCAGGTTTTGGACCAACCCATCCCCACAGCAAATTTATTATACCATGAAAATGAAAATTTCCAAAATGAAAACTGCGAGGCTAAAGAAATTTTCAAGAGCGAGTTAAAGGGGATGCGCATCGGCGATTTGGCGAGAAGTATTTTAGGCGTGAAAACGGCGCGGGCGCA
>JAZDNE010000007.1:0-7128 GCA_043800235.1 bacterium
CTGTCGCCGAATGCTCCTTTAGTCATAAATTTCCAGATTTCGAGGCATAATTTTTCAAACAAATTTTGCGGTTTAGCCTAAGCTAAGGGAAAGAAATTTTTTGGAAAATTTGACCGAAATATGGGAATTTAGGACAAAGAGGTATTCGGCGACAGTCCCCCAATATGTGGGCATATCCCGACTCGAACAGGAGACCTTTACGATGTCAACGTAATGCTCTAACCAACTGAGCTATATGCCCCTATGGACGACACACTATGACTTCGCGCTCCATAAACTATAAAAATTGCGATTAGCTTGTTTTTCGTTTAGGAAAATCCTCTATTACATCTGCGGTTTTCCTAAAACTTTCAAAACTTCGCTACTCATCAATTTTTTAAAGTTTTTAAGCGCGCTTTCATAGTGTGTCGTCCATATGATTTTTTTTATGTTTTGCAGTATAAAAATAGTATAACATAATAACAAAAAAAATCCAATAAAATAAAATAAAAAAATAAAAAATTGACAATTATATAGCGATTATGTTATGTTAATAGCAAAGCATGGATAAAACAGATTCGAAAATTAAGAAGTATTGCGTCAAGGCAGCTCTTTTTTTATTAAAAGGGTTGATTTTGATAAAAAAAATATTGTGTTTTTTATATTTTTTGATAAAAAATCTTTTTATATTTTTGTTTAAAATATTTTTGCGATTTGGAGGAAAAAGAATTATTCTTTCTATATATCAAACATATTTACTCATAAAACGGTTTATAAATAAAATTTTTTTGCCTGCTAAAAATAAATTTTTATATCCTTTTGTAAATAAAGAGACGATACATTTTGTAGTTATACTTTTAAGTATCGTTATTTGCGCGGAGAACATAAAAATTAAAATTAGCAATGCGGAAAGCACGGAAGAACTTTTAAGCAGAGGAAGCATTATTTCGCAGTTTGCAACAGAAGAGTTGGGAGGTTCTGTATTGATTGAAGAAAAAGTATCGAATAGCGAGATATTAAAAAATGATTACATAGACATAAATTCATTTGCTGTTAAACAAGGAGAGCGAATAGGTACAAGCGCAGATGAGTTTGAGGAAGAATTTTTAAGCGCGAGGATGCTTCTTAATTTTGAAGGTTTGGTGAAACCTGATATAACTTCTACAACAGAAGTAAAAGAGAGTCAACCAACGGAAAGGAATAATATTGTAGAATATATAGTGCAAGCTGGAGATGTGATTGGATCAATTGCCGCAAAATTTAGCATAACTGTTAACACGATTCTTTGGTCTAATAATTTAAGTTATTATAGCGTTATACGACCTGGCGATAAATTAAAAATAATGCCTATTAGCGGAGTTTTGCATAAAGTTGCGTCAGGGGAAACTCTTAGCGCTATCGCGAATAAATATAATGCTGATTTAGAAAAAATTAAGGATTATAATATTCTTGCTAATGCTAATTCTTTGCAAAAAGGACAAGAAATTATAATTCCTGATGGGGTTATGAAAGCAGCTCCGCAGGCTGTTGCTTATAAAACTGCCCCGCATAGCGCGCCAGTCGCATCTTCAAGAATTCAATATTCAAACTCGGAAAATTTTATTTGGCCGACCACCTCAAAAAGAATTACGCAATATTATCACTGGGGGCATCATGCAATTGATGTAGGAGGAAAAATAGGGACGCCGATTTATTCTATAGAAAAAGGACAAATTATTTTTAGCGGATGGAGCACAGGATATGGGTATAATATAATTGTTGATCATGGCGGCGGTCAAAAATCTCGATATGCCCATTTTTCAAAACTTTATGTTAAAAAATCTGTTTTTGTTGGCAAGGGACAGCAAATTGGAGAAATGGGATCAACTGGCTGGTCAACCGGTCCGCATTTGCATTTGGAAATTATAATTAACGGAATAAAGGTAAATCCGCTAAAGTATGTAAAATAGAGATTATGGAAGTTTTTAATTTGGGGATAAAATTAGCTATGGTATATTTTTAAACATCGGCATGCCGGATGATGGGCTAATCGGAACATAGATTGTTCCTTCGCGGTCTTTAAGTTCATTTATATATAAATAGTCAAGATATTTATCAGTTAAAGATTCATTTATAATTTTTTGTGAATCGCGCTGACCCGCGGCTTGAATCCTTTTTCTTTCGGCTTCTTTTTTTTCTTTATCCAAAACGAAATCCATTTGTTGCGCTTCTTGATCCGCTTGCAGTTTAGTTTCTATTGATTTGGTGAGTCCTGCGGGCAAAGTAACATTTCGAAGAAGCACTGATTCAACTATTATTCCTCGCGGGTTTATAACATCCATCAACTTTCCTTGTATTTTTTGCGTGAGCTCTGTTCTTTTTTCCGTATAAATATCAACCGCGTTATAATTCGCCGTTATCTCGCGGATTGCGGCTCTTATTTCAGGACGGATAATTTTTTCGTCAAAGGTTACGCCTATATTTTTATAAACATCAGACGCTTTTTGTTCTTCTAAATGATATAAAACAGTTATATCTAATTCTACTTCAAGTCCTTCTTTTGTTAACGCTTTTATGGCGTCGTTGCCGTTTACTTTGCCTTCGGTGGCTACGCGACTCATTGTGTATTCTTCTGTTTGGATGCTCATTTTAGTTATATTTGCGAATGGATTGATAAAATGAAGTCCAGAATTAATTTCTTCGTCTCGCACTTTTCCAAAAAGATGGTAAACGCCTGTCTTTCCCGCTGGTATAATTACGACCATTGTTGCAAGCAACAAGATAAAAATTATAGCCGCCAGCGCGCTTGAGATAATTTTTTTCGTGAATTGAAACATATTTTTTATTTTATCTCCCATAGAATCCGCGCTATATACATAGCTTTGATTTTTTTGAGAAGATTTTTTTATGAATTCGCCCCACTTTCTAAAAGATGGATTAGCGGAAAAACTAAAAATTTTTGTTAATTTGAATAATATATATAAAAAAAATATAAGAAAAAGAATAGCGAAAATTTTGCTTCGGATGAGTCCGAATAGAAAAAGTATAAAAAATAATATTGCTATTTTATTTAAAATTTCTTGACGATTAGTCATAAATAAAAAATAATTTTTAATTTCCCATTTACTCTTTCTGCCTATATTGCAGCGCTTCGCCGATATGATTTTCTTTTATGTTATCACATCCGTCTAAATCCGCAATAGTGCGGGAAAGTTTTAAAATTCTGTAATATGAACGGGCGGATAGATGGAGCTGGTTAACAGCATTTTTTAACAAAGCCATGCATTCGTCATTTACTTTGCAAAATTCTTTTACTTCCTGCGGACCCATTTCAGAGTTTGTAATTATTTTTTTTTCCTCAAATCTTTTTTTCTGGATAGTTCTTGCCGCCTCTACCCGAGCGCGGATAATAGCCGATGTTTCTCCTGAATCTTCTTCTGATAGTTTATTAAATTTTACGCGAGGGACATCTATGTGTATGTCAATTCTATCCAATAAAGGACCTGAAATTCTATTTTTGTATTTTATAACTTGTTGGGGAGAGCAGACGCATTGGCGTTCGGAATCTCCATAATATCCGCATGGGCAAGGATTTTGGCTAGCGATTAAAATAAAATTAGCCGGGAATGTATGCGTCCCTTGAGCGCGCGATACGGTTATGACGCCGTCTTCCAAAGGCTGACGAAGATTTTCTAAAACTTGTCTTGGAAATTCAGGGAATTCATCTAAAAATAAAACTCCTCGATGGGCGAGAGAAATTTCTCCTGGTTTCGGAATTTTTCCTCCTCCTACTAAAGCTACTCCGCTGGAAGTATGATGAGGCGTTCGGAAAGGGCGTTCGGTGATCAGCGGTTTATCATTCGGCAGAAGTCCGGCGACTGAATAAATTTTTGTTGTTTCAATTATTTCTTGTTCTTCCATTCGCGGAAGTATGCTCGGCGCTGTTCTTGAGAGCAAAGTTTTTCCCGAACCAGGAGGACCTGACATTAAAATATTATGCGCGCCGGCGGCGGCGATTTCTAAAGCTCTTTTCGCGGTTTCTTGCCCCTTGATATGCGACATATCGGAATTATAATTAGCGATAGATACTATGTTTTCGAAAAAGTTTGAAACGAAAGGCTTAATTTTTTCTTCGCCTGATACATGTCGAAGAAGTTGTTTTAGATCTTCTACTGGAATGAGGTCTATCCCTTTTATTAAAGACGCTTCAAGAGCGTCTGCGGAAGGAACAAAAATGCGCTTAAATTTTTTTTCTTTTGCGTATATCGCGATAGGTAAAATTCCATTAACATGGCGAAGCCGCCCTTCAAGAGAAAGCTCCCCGACAATCAAACTATTTTCTGCTTCAAACTCATACGGTTCGGTTGCCAAGATTATGCCGAGCGCCATCGGCAGATCATAAGACGGTCCCTCTTTTCTGATATCCGCGGGGGCAAGATTTATTGTCCATCTTTTATTATACGGATAAGAAAACCCGACATTTTTAAATGCGGCATATATTCTTTCTTTAGCTTCTTTTACAGCCATATCGGGCAATCCTACAATATTAAATTCGGGATGACCTTGAGATATGTCGATTTCAACCTCGACTCCTTGGCAATTCAATCCTATAACAGCGCATGAATGGACTTTTTTAAACATGAAAGTATATTGTTATATTGTTCTACTGTTATATTGTTAGCGATCTCAACAATTTAACCATATATCAATATAACCCTTTTGCTTTTTCCATTATATCACAACTTCGGTTTTTGGTCTAAAAATGTATGTTCATCAATTTTTAATTTCCAAATAGTTGATAAAATAAGGCTTTTTTGCTAAGATGATTTTATATCGCAGGCGACTATGCCGCCCGAGCATATAGTATATGCCTGAATTTATAAAGTCTAAATAGCGAGGGGGCAATTAAACTGTAAATTTGTTTTTTTGTTTTCTTGCTTTTTTGTTTTTTTTGAATATGACCGCATCAGAAATCAGAAAAAAATACATAGCTTTTTTTAAAAGCAAAAATCATAAAGAAATACCGTCCGCGTCTCTTTTGCCGGAGAATGATCCGACTACTTTATTTATCGGTTCAGGCATGCAGCCTTTGATTCCATACCTTTTAGGCGCGCCGCACCCCCTAGGAAATAGACTGGTTAACGCTCAGAAATGCTTCAGAGCGGAAGATATAGAAAAAGTGGGGGATTCAAGACACAGTACGGTTTTTGAAATGCTGGGTAACTGGTCTTTAGGCGATTATTTTAAAAAAGAACAGCTTGAGTGGATTTTTTATTTTCTCACTAAAGAATTAAAGCTTGATCCAAAAAGGTTGCATGTTACTGTTTTTCGCGGAAATGAAAAGTTAAATATTAAAAAAGATTTAGAGTCCGTAGAAATTTGGAAAACTATTTTTTCAAAGGAGGGGATAGACGCGAAAGATGTTGATTTAGCCGAAGAAAAGGGGATGCAAGGCGGACGAATATTTTATTATGATGAAAAAAAGAATTGGTGGTCGCGAGCTGGACTGCCGAATGATATGCCGGAGGGCGAACCGGGGGGGCCTGATAGCGAGATGTTTTATGATCTCGGAGAGGATCTAAAACTTCACGAAAATTCAGAATTCAAAGATTTACCTTGTCATGTTAATTGCGATTGCGGAAGATTTATAGAAATCGGAAATAATGTGTTTATGCAATATCTGAAAACAAAAGAGGGATTTCTTGAGCTTAAGAAGAAGAATATAGATTTTGGCGGGGGATTTGAAAGATTGGTTATGGTTGCGCAAGGAAAAACAAATATTTTTTCAACGGATCTTTATAGCTCAATGATAAAAAAAATAGAAGAACTTTCAGGGATGAGATATGGAGACAATGTGAAGCCATTTGAGGTGATTGCAGACCATTTAAAAGCCGCTGTTTTTATAATGGGAGATGATAGAGGCATCAGGCCGTCGAATACTGATCAGGGGTATATTGTGAGAAGATTTGTCAGGCGGGCAATACGCTTCGGGAGGCAGTTAGGAATAAGCGAAAATCTTTGGACAACAAAAATTGCTGAAATTATTTTAGATATTTATAAAGATAAATATACGGAACTTGAAAAAAATAAAAAATTTATTTTAGACGAGTTAAACAAGGAGGAGGAAAAGTTTAACAATACTCTTGAGAAGGGCATCAAAATATTTGAAAAACTAGAGCCGGCGGATCAAGTTATAAAAGGAGAAGACGCGTTTATATTGTTTACAACTTACGGCTTCCCAATTGAATTAACTGAAGAAATAGCGGATAGTAAAGGCTTAAAAGTTGATAGAGATGGATTTCATAAAAAATTCCATGAACATCAAGAACTCTCGCGCTCCGCGTCAGCCGGAATGTTTAAAGGAGGATTAGCCGACGCAGGCGAACAAACAACAAAATACCATACAGCAACCCATCTATTGCACCAGGCTTTACGGCAGGTTTTGGGAAATCATGTCCAGCAAAAAGGGAGCAATATTACGGCGGAAAGATTAAGATTTGATTTTTCTCATCCTGACAAAATGACGCCGGAACAGATCGCGAAAGTAGAAAATATAGTAAATGAACAGATTAAAAAAACTCTGCCAGTGCATTGCGAAGAAATGACTGTCGAAGAAGCAAAAGAGGCGGGCGCTTTAGGATTTTTCGAATCGAAATATGGCGAAAAAGTAAAAGTTTATTCAATCGGCTCATCAATCGCGGAAGGCGGTGAATATTTTTCCCGCGAAATATGCGGCGGTCCTCATATAAAAAATACTTCCGAACTGGGAAAATTTAAAATTCAAAAAGAAGAGGCCTCAAGCGCGGGAGTTAGGAGGATAAAAGCGGTGCTATTATAAAGGGGCTGTCGCCGAATGCCTCTTTGTCCTAAATTCCCATATTTCGGTCAAATTCTCCAAAAAATTTTTTGGCTTAGCTTAGGCTAAACCGCAAAATTTGTTTGAAAAATTATGCCTGGTAAATCTTTCAATTTATGACTAAAGGAGCATTCGGCGACAATCCTCTGAAAATTTTAATGATTTATAGAATTCCATAATTTGTTTTGCGGTAGCTATATCTATCTAATCTTTTACGCGGAAAAGTAAAACAAAAAACCGCTTCAATCGTTGACGAGTTGAAGCGATTTTTTTATCTCCCAATCACATACATGCTCCCGCCCAAATTTTTTGCC
>JAZDNE010000008.1:0-18232 GCA_043800235.1 bacterium
CTGTCGCCGAATACCTCTTTGTCCTAAATTCCCATATTTCGGTCAAATTTTCCAAAAAATCTTTTGGCTTAGCTTAGGCTAAACCGCAAAATTTGTTTGAAAAATTATGCCTCGAAATCTGGAAATTTATGACTAAAGGAGCATTCGGCGACAGTCCCATCAACTAAAAATTATCTATTTTTCAGCTTCTTTTTCCATAATTTCCAGCCGATCATAATAGTCGCTAATTTCTTTCAAATGAGCCAAAGCGATTTTACCAGTCATAATTGGATCATCATTCGTAATATTTGTTTCAGAGTCATGCGCGCCATGCTCTAATTCAATATTCATGCCTTCTGTAAATTGTTTTAAATTAAAATCGGTCTCATTCCATTTGATGCCGATTTTAGAAGCTGCTTCGGCGGCTTCTTTTTCGGAAAAATATTTTTTGTTCATATTTTGCTCTTTTAACATATTATGGGCATGTTGACGAATTGCGCATTGCGTCATTCTGAACGACGAAGGAGTAAATAATTCTCTCGTTTTTCCTCTTAACCATGTGATCTCTAACTCGCTCTGCTCCGTTCGGTATGACGCGCAAGCATTTGGCATATGGACATCACACTATGACTTCGCACTCCATAAACTTTCAAAACTTCGCTACTCATCAATTTTTTAAAGTTTCTAAGTGCGCTTTCATAGTGTGATGTCCATAACGAATAATTATGTTTACTAAAAAAATAAAAATAATTATTTCAGCGGTTATTATATCGCTCTTTTCAGCAATAATTGTTTTTGCGCTAAAAAATAAAAATATTGAAGAAAACGATAGCGCTAAAAAAATAATAATAGAGGAATTAAAAAATAATATTCCAGAAGCAAGCTCTAAGCAGATAGCGGTTTATTATGAAATAGCGAATAATGTCGCAGATGGCAAATGTTTAGGAAGAGAAGATGAAAAAAAATGCATAGCCGCGGTAGCTTTTATTAAGAAGGATATAAATTTATGTTACGCGCATAATCATAATAAAGAGGATGAACATCATAAAGAGGAAGAAGGCCCATCTTTAAAAAAATGCGTAAACGATATTTTGAAAAAAAACGGGTCTTATGAAGTTGGCAAATGCAAGCTATTAGACGGCAATGATTTTTTTAATTGTTTGTATAATTTATTCGATATTTATGAGAGCAAAGATGAATGCGCGAATTTATTGGATAACGAGTCAAGAATAATTTGCGAAGATTTATTTAATTATAAAAATATTTACGCGATATATGACAGAGCGCTATGCGCGGAAATTAAAAGCGAGGAATTCAATCGTTATTGCCTTGAAACTATAATTGACAAAGCCCAAGACACCGACGGCGACGGATTGACGGATTTGGATGAAATAAATAAATACAATACGCACTATTTATTTTTTGATACCGATGGAGACGGCATAAGCGATTTTGATGAAGTCCATGTCATAAAATAAAATATGAAAGATTTTCAGAAATGGCATATACAAAAGAATGAATTGCATAAAAGCAATAAATGCATCTATTTTAGAATAAGAGAAATTTGGTGGTGTTCTGTGGGATTGAATATTGGATGCGAGCAAGATGGCAAAAACGATCAGTTTGAAAGACCTATTTTAGTGTTAAAAAAGTTTAATAATGATATGTTGTGGGTATTACCTTTAACAACCGTAATAAAAACAGGTCAATATTATTATTCATTTGAATATAATAATAACGCATATTCTGTTATATTATCCCAATTAAGAGTTATTAGCAGTAAAAGATTGTTAAGAAGAATTAGAAAAATAGGTCAACGTGATTTTGAAGAAATACGGACGTTATTGAAAAAAATGATATAAAAAACGATCCCGCTCAGAATGAGCGGGATCTCGAGGGCTTCACAAAAAAAAGATGAAACCATTTATACAAGAAGTATAGCATATAAAAAAAAAAATGTCAATGGTTAACTTAATGGTTAATTTAATCCTATGTTTGAAGATCTAAAACCACAATCAAAAAAATCAGAAACGCAAAATACGAAGTTAGAAATTAAGGAAATAAAAGGCGAAGGAGCCGAGGATATTTTTAAGGATGTAGAAGAGAATAAAAATAAGCCGTTTTTAAAAGGAGTTGATAAAGCGAAAAAAGCGAAAATGGAAAAAGAAAATATTAGGGATGACGGCAATAAAAAGCGATTTATTTTTATAGGCGCGAGCGTCGGAGCGGTAGTTGTTATTATTATATTTTTTATTTTTATAAATAAATTTGGCAGTTTTGGTTTTAGCCGGATGTTTATTTTTAACGAGAAGGAAAATTTAGAATCGGAAGATCGGATGAGAGACGAGGAAGCGAAAGAGGGCGCAGATGGAGAAGAGGGGGAAGAAAGCAAATTTAATCCTGCGGACGCAGAAATTGAAAAATCTAAAATTGAAAATCAAAAATCTGTAATTATTGACAGCGACGGCGATGGATTATCGGATGAGGATGAGGGAAAACTTGGCTTGAATAAAAATAAAGTTGACACAGACGATGATAATTTGTCTGATCGGGAAGAAATTATGGTATATAAAACAGACCCTTTAAATTCAGATAGCGACAGCGATGGATATTCGGATGGCAATGAAGTAAATGCGGGATATAATCCGAAGGGAGAAGGGAAATTGTATGGCAAGTTGTAGGAACGAGGCAATGCATCGTTCCTGCGATTACCGCAAAACAAATTTTAGAAATCATTAAAATTGTTCAATTTTTGTTGTAGGAACGAGGCATTGCTTCGTTCCTGCGATCAAAATTTTCAGGGTTTTTGTTTTGCGGTTTGAATAAATATCGCGTTTGAAAATAAAATTTGCAAAATTCAATGTTTAATTTCAACAAAAAAAATGACGATGAGAAAGTTTTAAAATCCGCGCTTAACCAGTTTGTCGGACAAAGCGATAGAGATTTAGTTAAAGACGCGGAAATACATGTTATGCCTTCAAAATTTCTTGTCGCTAATAATAATTCCGTTATCAAAAAGAAAACGGTCGTGTTAGTCGGCGTTTTTTTAATTATAATAACTTGTTTTGTCGCTGGGGTTATATTATTTATATTTAAGTCCAGCTTTATAAACGAACCGATTTCGAATCAAGCGGCGGAAAAAATAAAAACAGAAAAAAATGATGACAATGACAAATATATAAAAGGAGAAAATATTTTAACAGAAGAAGAAAAAAAGCCAGAATCAACTCCGGATATAGCGACTTCAACCGCTGAGATAGCGACCTCAACTCCGGAGATAGCGACCTCAACCGCCGAAATAGCGACTTCAACCGCCGAGATAGCGACCTCAACCGCCGAAATAGCGACTTCAACCATTGAAAGCGCGCAAGTTTTAGATTCAGATAAAGACGGATTAACTGATTTAGAGGAGGAACTTTTTGGTTCTGATAAATTAGATGACGATTTTGATAATGATGGATATTTAGATGGGATAGAGGCATATAATTTATATAATCCTATATCTTACGCTCCGCAAAAATTAAGCGAAAGCGGAATAGTAAAAATTTATAATGAATCAAGATTTAATATTTTTTATCCTATCGGTTGGGAAATAAAAATTATCGAGGAAGGGAATATTTCTTTCAAATCCGCTAATGGCGAATTTATAGAGCTTATCATATCTCCTAATCCAGATTCAATCTCTCCCGAGGATTGGTATAAAATACAATTAGGAATGGAAGAAGATGGATTGACAGGATTTTTTGAGAATATAAAATCAGGAACCAATAAAAGAGGATTGTATTACATTAAAATAAACGAATCGACTGTTTATTTGAGCGATTATAATTATATATATGTTTTAAGTTATAATTTCGGAGCGACTAACAAGATAAATTTTCCGTCTGTTTTTGAGATTATGACGCAAAGCCTTGAATCAAAAGTTGATACGGACGGAGATGGCATAGTTGATTATTTGGAAATAGATATTTATAAAACAGATCCTAAAAAAGCTGATACGGATAGCGATGGATTTAATGATGGCGAGGAAATAAAAGCGGGATATGATCCGTTGAAATAAAAAATAATTTATTATTTATCATGAATTTAATATGCCTGTATTATGCGAGATTTATAAAGGCAGATTTCCAGTGAACAAAAAATTTGTTCAAGAAGTTGTGGATAAATGCGCTAATTTTTTAAAAATTACTCATAATGAATTGTCCATAGCTTTTGTGTCCGATAAGGAAATAAGAAAAATGAATAGGAATTATAGAAATATTGACAAAACAACTGATGTATTATCGTTTGGGATGATAGCGCGCGGAAAAGAGAGGCTACCGCTTAAAAGCTCTGCTCCAGATGTTTCATACGCAGAGATAATAATTTCTTATAAACAAGCGAAGAAACAAGCCAAAGAAAATAAAATTGCCATAAAGAAGGAAATAGAAAAATTATTAGTCCATGGGTTGCTTCATTTAGCGGGATATGATCATAAAACTGCGAGCGAGGCAAAGAAAATGGAAGAGATAGAATATTATTGGTTGCAAAAATAAAAAAAATAGTATATTATAAAGTCAAAAACTATAAGGTAAATAGAGTTGAAAATCTATAAAATTAAAAGATTATAATTTTATTGATTTTAAAGACTTTAAAAGCTTTATGACTTTTTTCATATTATGCGAGATCAAATTATTGCAGGTTTAGATTTAGGGACATCTAATATTAGAATAGCTGTTGGACAAATAGATGAACAAAATCCTAATAATATTCAAATAATAGGATTAACTGAATATCCAACTCAAGGAATAAACAAAGGGATGATAAACAGCATAGAAGACACAGTTTCATGCATCACTGCCGCATTGGAACAAGTTGAAAAAATAACAGGACTTTCAGTGGAAAATGTTTTTGTGGCAGTGTCAGGCAACCATATCTCAGCAAATTTCGGCAAGGGAGTGATAGCTGTTTCAAAAGTAAATGGAGAAATTGAGGAAGAAGATGTCGCCCGCGCTATTGAAGCCGCTAAATCTTTTGGGATACCTCAAAATAAGGATATTTTGCATATTATTCCAAAAAGTTTTATAGTAGATGGGCAGAGCGCGATAAAAGATCCCATAGGAATGACAGGCATAAGACTTGAAGTCGAAACTATGATAATTCAAGGCGCTTCATCTCAAATTAAAAATCTTACAAAATGCGTTTATCGCGCGGGATTAAATATAGAAGGTTTAATTTATGGGATACTGGGAATTTCAGAGGCAGTTCTTTCAAATAGACAAAAGGAATTAGGAGCGGCCGTTATTGACATTGGAGCGTCTAATGTCAATTTAGCGGTATTTGAGGGCGGAGAGCTTATTCATACCGCGACATTGCCAATTGGCGCTGATCATATAACCGCTGATATTGCCATAGGATTGCGCATTGATTTAGACGCGGCGGAAAAAATAAAAATTGGAAGCGGGTGCGCGATATCTGATGATATTGATAAAAAAGAAGAGATAAATTTAGCTGATTACGGTGTTGGAGAAGATATTGTCGCGGGCAAAAAATATTTAGCAAAGATAATAGAAGCAAGAGTTGAAGAAATTTTTGAAAAAATAAATGATGAACTTAAAAAAATTGAAAAAGCGGGGATGCTTCCAGCAGGAGTAGTTTTGACAGGAGGGGGCGCAAAACTTAGAGGTATTGTTCATCAAGCGAAAAAATATTTAAGACTGCCCGCGCGAATAGGACAGGCGGAAAAAGTAGAGAGTGTGTTAGATAAAGCAAAAGACTCGTCATTTTGCGCGGCTATAGGTCTTGTCGTTTGGGGTAATCAGACGATGGACAGACGGTATGATAAAGGATTTAATTTTGGAAATATAAAAGACGGATTAAAAAAATTTGGGAAATGGTTAAAGAGCCTAAAACCATAAATTCATAAGTCCCATGTAGCAAGTCTAATAGCGAGAAAATTATTTCTTTTACGAATGGTTTAATAAAATCAACGAGGGAGCTTATTCGTAATTTTTAATTCTTTCTTAATTTTAATTTTTTATGTCAGAAATAAAGCCAGATATAGAAACATTTGCAAAGATTAAAGTTGTCGGAGTGGGGGGCGGAGGAAGTTCGGCTATAAATAGAATGGTGCATTCTAATATTAGAGGCGTAGAATTTTTGTCTATCAATACGGATTTGCAGGCATTAAGATATTCAGAAGCTCCGCATAAAATACATATAGGAAAAAGTTCAACCAGAGGTTTAGGGGCGGGAATGAATCCTGAAATCGGCAGGAAAGCCGCAGAAGAAAATCAAGATGAGGTAAGGAATGCTTTAAAAGGCGCGGATATGGTTTTTATAACTTGCGGTCTTGGGGGAGGAACTGGCACAGGAGCGGCTCCTGTTATCGCGGAAATAGCGAAAGATTTGGGAGCTTTGACTGTTTCAGTAGTTACAAAACCATTCTCGTTTGAAGGTATGCAGAGAAAAGCGATCGCTGATAAAGGTTTAGATGAATTAGGAGAAAAAGTAGATACAATAATTACCATACCGAATGACAGAATTTTGCAAATAATTGATAAAAAAACTTCGCTGTTAGACGCTTTTTCTGTTGTGGACGAGGTCCTTAAAAATGGCGTTCAGGGAATTTCAGAACTAATAACAATGCATGGGCTTATCAATGTTGATTTTGCCGATGTAAAATCAATAATGGAAAACACAGGTTCCGCATTGATGGGCATAGGAAAAGCATCAGGCGAAAATAGAGCTGTAGAAGCGGCTAAAATGGCAATCTCAAGTCCGCTTTTAGAATTGTCAATAGACGGCGCGAAAGGAATTTTGTTTACTGTAGCCGGAAATTCAAGTCTTGGAATGCATGAAGTAAATGAAGCCGCAAAAGTTATCACTCATTCCGCGGATTCCGACGCGAAAATTATTTTTGGCGCAGTCGTTCAGGATGACTTGGAAGATGAAATAAAAATAACTGTGATAGCCACAGGATTTGAAGTAAGAAATAAAAAGTCGATTATTATGCAGTCGGAATTTTCTTCTGGATTTTCTGCGGATTCGTTTAAAATGAATTTTTCAGACGCGGAAGATTGCCATAAATCAAAAGAGTTAAAAAAAATACAGTCGGAAACCGTTAAAAATGACGAAGAAAGCGAAAGAAACAGGGCGGAAAATTATAGAAAATTTGATACTGTTGAAGATAAAAATTCTGAAAAAATGCAACAAGAAGAAGATTTGGATGTGCCTGCGTTTTTGAGAAAAAAAATGATGTAAAATGTCTGAAAAAACATATTTAAAAATTTTAAAATGGGGAATATATCTAACTTTGTTGTCCCCGCTTTTAATCTTTCGGTCTTTGCTGTTTCCTTTTATAACAAGCAAAGTTTTTTATTTTAGGATAATAATAGAAATATTATTCGCTGTATACTTATTTTTTATATACCAATATCCTAAGTATATACCAAAAAATAAAGCCTTAACTGTGGCTTTATTTATTTTTGCGGGTATTTTTATTTTAACAAGTTTTACCGGGATAGATTTTAATTTGAGTTTTTGGAGCGATATAGAGAGAATGGAAGGAGCTTTCAGCTTTTTACATTTAGCGGTGTATTTTATTATTATTATGAGTATTTTTAAAAATAAAGAGGAATGGAAAAAATTACTTTATGGCTTTTGGGGAGTATGTATTTTGCTATGTTTGTACGGGGTAGGGCAAAAATTAGGATTTAATAGATTTTTGCTTGCAGGAGATGCGAGAGTAAGTTCTACTTTAGGCAACAGCGCTTATTTTGCGGGAATACTTTTATTCGCAGTCGCTTTATCATTGCTTTTTTTCTTTGAAACTAATAATAAATTTTATAAATTTATTTATTTAGCTGTTTTGCTTTTTAATTTGTGGATGTTGTTATTTACAGGCACAAGAGGAGCCTATGTTGGATTAGCCGCGTCAATCGTGTTTTGCTTAGCAATATATGCAATACTTTGCAAAAATAAAAAAATAAAAATGATTGCCCTTGCTTGTTTTTGTTTTTTTATTTTTTGCGGCGTTTTGTTAGTTATAAATTCTGAAAAAGAATTTATAAAAAGCAACCATTACTTATATCGTTTATCGCATTTTTCTTTTAAAGACGCGACGCTTAATACAAGATTGATTTCGTGGAAAGCGGGCTGGAAAGGGTTTTTGGAAAAACCTGTATTCGGAGTAGGTTCAGGCAATTATGCTTACTTTTTTGATAAATACTTCCCGCCCAATTTTTATAGTTATACTTCAAGTCAAACTTATTTTGATCATGCCCATAATACTTTAGTTGATGTAATAACAACAATGGGATTGCTTGGGATTTTAAGCTATCTCGCTATTTGGGCGATTATTATTTCATATTTGATTTCTAATTTTAAAAATGGGCTGATAAATTTAACTGAATTTATTATTTTGTCTGGAGTTTTAATCGCATATTTTATCCAAAACATTTTTGTTTTTGACTCTCTTGCCACTTTTATCTCATTTTTTATTTTTATGGGATATATAGCTTATCCGCAATTTAATAAAATAGACGATAGAGGAAAAAGAAAAGATGCGAAGGCGGAAATAAAACGAAAATGTAGTCCTATTTTAGCAACCGTTATAATATCGTTTACTGCTTTTATGATTATAAAATATAATATAATGCCGGCAAAAGCTATGACTGTTGCTGTGAATGGCCAATATGAAATAGCGCGAGAAAAAGATTTAACATCAGGGTTAAAATTATATCAAAAATCGTTATCTTATAAAACTGTTTTAGACAGAGACATACGAAGCAGTTTTATAAATATAGTAATAAGCAATGGTTTTTCTTTTTATAAATCGATGGAAAAAGAAAAGTTTCAAGAAATTTTAGATTTTGCCATTAGCGAGGGAGAAAAAAATTTAGCTTTCAATCAGGAAGACACTATGATGAATTTACAGATGGGGCAATTATACAATTTCAAAGCGCAATCCGCAGATTATTCGCAGTTTGATATATCAAGAGGAGAGTTTTATTTAAATAGAGCTCTAAAATCAAGTCCGGGTCGTTTGCAGATTTATTTTATTTTAGCTCAAAATAGATTATTGGCAAAGGATAATGAAAAAGCGATTTCGCTTTTAGAAGATGCAAAAAAGATGAATCCTAACTATAATGAGTGTTATGATAATTTAATAAGAGCTTATTTTTACATCGGAAATTATGACAAGGCATATAATAATTTATGGGAGGTCGTTTCCAAAGGATTTGACGGTTATAATGAAAAAGAGCTTACTGAAGCGATAAAATATTTTACTGAAAATAAAAATTATGATAAATTAGTTGTATTATATGAGAGATTGTTGGAAAAAGATCCGAAAAACGCGTCTTTAATCGCTCGTTTAGCCGTTGTTTATGCTAATTTAGGACAAAACGAAGAGGCAAAGGAAATGGCAATAAAAGCGGTTGGATTAGACGCGAGTTTAAAAGATGAGGCAGAAAAATTTTTAGAAATGATAGCCAAATAAAATTAAGATATGTGGCATGCCAATCCTTGTGGAATGATAATCTTTAAGCAGTTTATAATTTATAGTATGATTATTAATAGAAGGGCAAAATATGATTACGAAATAATCGAAACTTATGAGGGCGGGTTGATTTTAAAAGGTCATGAAGTTAAATCAATTAGAAGCGGAAAGATGAGCCTTGCCGGCAGTTATATAGTATTAAGAGATAAAGGTAAAAGTAAATTATCGGAAGTTTATTTAATAAACGCGTTGATATCTCCTTACCAAGCCGCGAATACGCCGAAGGATTATAATGAAAAAAGGAGCAGAAAAATTTTATTGCATAAAGAAGAGATAGCAGCCCTTATAGGAAAGATAAAACAAAAATCCTTGACATTGATCCCTATATGTGTTTATAATAAAAGAAATAAGATAAAAATAGAATTTGCTTTAGCTAAAGGAAAGAAGAATATAGATAAAAGGGAAGTTATAAAGAAGCGGGATGTGGAAAGGGATATTAGGAGAGAAATTAAAAATTAATTTTTGGGGATGCTTGGAATCGATAAAAGATTTATTTTAAAATACGCAGACCGAGTTGGGATTCTCGTCAAAATTTCCAAATCAAAATAAGTGCAGAATCACTTTTAAGCAAAATTAAGAATTCTTTGCAATTCAATTTTGCGCCAGCTTTAGCTTAAAAAAGCTTAAGCCGTCCAACCTTAGATTCTCGATGCAAGGTTTGGATGTCATATTATCGAGATAGACAGCTTCTAATCCCTTATGGAAGCTTCTCGAATTTTATAGGGAAAATTTTACGAATATTTAGTCCTGTTTCTCGTCGTAAAGTTAAAAAAAATAAACAGGAATAAGCCTGTAGAAGTATTTTTAAAATAGCTTTTAGACAGGGGTTCAATTCCCCTCATCTCCACTAAAAATATAAAAAAGCGATTTAAAGAAGAATGAAATAAAATAAATAAATTTGTTTTGTTGTTTTCTTGTTCTATTGCTTTATTGAGGATGCGCAGATCTAATCGCAGGAGAAAATTTAATAATATAGATAGAAAGGAATTAAAGATCAATCAGGCTATAAGAGCGCCTATCGTGAGTTTGATTGATGAGGATGGAAATGCGCTTGGTCCGATGGAGACAAGAAAAGCTTTTTTTATCGCGCAAGAAAAAGGGTATGATTTAGTGGAAGTTTATCCTAAAGCGAATCCTCCGGTAGCTAAGCTCATAGATTATGGAGAATATAAATATAAAAAAGAAAAACAAGAACAAAAAAATAAAGCCAGACAGAAAAAGATTGATATAAAAGGCGTGAGATTATCATTAAGGATAAGCAAACATGATATAGATATGCGAAGCAAAAAGGCGATAGAATTTATTGAGGAAGGACATAAAGTTAAAGTGGAGTTGATGTTAAAAGGAAGAGAAAGAGAACATAGAGTTTTAGCAGGAGAAATTGTAAAAAAATTTATAATTGACTTAGGCGAAATTGCGAAAGTCGAACAACAAATCCAACAACAAGGAGGACTAATAACAGCAATTATAACAAAAAAATAACGAATATAATCCTATGGACATCACACTATGACTTTGCGCTCCATAAATTACAAAAATCGCGATTTGCTTGTTTTTCACGAGTAAAAATTTTCAATGTATCAACGGATACGCCTCAAATTTTTACTCGCTCCAAAACTGCGCAACTCATCAATTTTTGCCATTTCTAAGCGCGCTTTCATAATGCGATGTCCATAATCCGCGAATTATTATTCAAATGATACGAAAAAAATTATCAGAATAAAAAATTTGGATGAATTAGCAATTTAAGCATTTGGATATTTATTCGCAGTAGCAGTATTACATGGCTATGAAATTAAAAACACATAAATCTATTTCCAAACGTTTTCAGATAACAAAAACAAAAAAAGTTTTGCATAGAGCGCCGGGGCAAGACCATTTTAACGCAAGAGAAAATGGGAAAACGATTAAGAATAAAAGAAGAGATAAAGTTATAGTCAGCTCGTATGTAAGAACAATAAAAGCGGCAATGCAGTAATTTTACTAAAAGCGGATAAATTTAAAATAAATCTATTTAGAAATTAAGAAATTAGAAATTAAGAAATTGTTTTCTTGTTTTCTTGTTTTCTTGTTTTTTTTGATGTTTATGCCTAGAGTAAAAAGAGGAAAAAGTCATTTAAAAAGAAGAAAAAAAATAATCGCGCAAGTTAAAGGTTATAATTGGGGACGAAAAAAACTTCTTAAACTTGCTAAGACTGCTATAATAAAAGCGGGAGCGTCAGCGACTAAAGATCGAAGAGATAAAAAAAGAATAAGAAGAGGATTATGGCAAATAAAAATTGGAGCCGCGTTAAAGCCTATGCAGCTTAATTATTCATCTTTTATGGGCAAAATAAAATTTAAGAATATAGAAATTGATAGAAAAATATTATCTGATTTAGCTGAAAATAATCCTAGAATTTTTGCTAATGTTGCGGCAGAAATGAAAAAAAATTAGAAAATTAGGACAGAGGTATTGACATTTTTTATAAGTCTGTTAAAATAAATTGAAATAACTAAGAGCCTGTCTTTAAAGTCTCTTTCATAGCGAAATTTTCAAAATTCAAACAAAAAAATTGAAAGTCGAGTAAATGTTATATAGAATATAATAAGACAAGACTTGAAAATTTTGGATTTGAAGATCGGAAATTGTAGCTGAATATGGACTTTTAAGACAGGCTCTAACATAACCAAAACGGATAAAATGTTCATAAAATAAGGCGCTGCTTAGCAGGGTACTATTTATAGACTTTTTATTTTTTTAAGCCTATCGCGTATAACGACCGTTATATAATTTAGGCAGACCGTTTTAAAAATAGCATGGCAGAAAAATTTGAACGAATAAAGCCGCATATAAACATCGGAACTATTGGTCATGTCGACCATGGGAAAACCACATTAACAGCGGCTATTTTAACGGTATTAAAAGAAAAAGGGTTAAAAGCCTCGGCAAGGACTGTTGACCAGATTGACAATGCGCCGGAAGAAAGAGAAAGAGGAATTACAATCAATACCGCGCATGTTGAATATGAGACTGAAAAGAGGCATTATGCTCATGTTGACTGTCCTGGACATGCTGATTATGTTAAAAATATGATTACAGGCGCCGCTCAAATGGACGGAGCAATTATTGTTGTTTCTGCGACTGATGGACCAATGCCTCAGACAAGAGAACACATAGTATTAGCTCGACAAGTAGGAGTCCCTCATATAGTTGTATTTTTAAATAAAGTTGATCAAGTTGAAGATCAAGAATTAGTAGATTTAGTTGAAGAGGAAATAAGAGATCTTTTGAAAAAATATGAATTTCCAGGCGATACAATCCCTGTGATTAGGGGGTCAGCATTAAAAGCATTAGAAAATCCAGCTGATGAAAAATGGTCAAAACCTATTATGGATTTAATGGGCGCTGTCGATGAATCAATTCCAGAACCTCAAAGAAATGTAGAAAAGCCTTTTTTAATGCCAATTGAAGATATTTTTTCAATCGAAGGCAGAGGGACGGTTGTAACAGGAAGAATTGAAAGAGGCGTTATTAAAATAAATGAAGAAGTTGAAATAGTAGGTCTAAAAGAAACCGCAAAAACAGTGGTAACAGGGATAGAAATGTTTAATAAATCGTTAGATGAAGGACGAGCGGGAGATAATGCGGGAGTTCTTTTAAGAGGAACAAAAAAAGAAGATGTGGAAAGAGGACAAGTTTTAGCAAAAACTGGGACTGTGACTCCTCATGCGGAATTTGAAGCAGAAGTTTATATTTTAAGCAAAGAAGAAGGTGGCAGACATAAACCATTTTTTAAAGGATATAAACCGCAGTTTTATATTAGAACGACTGATGTAACAGGCGAGATTACTCTGCCAGAAGGGACTGAAATGGTAATGCCTGGCGATACTATAAAACTAAAAATTAAATTAATTTCTCCTGTAGCTTTGGAAGAACAGCAAAGATTTGCTATTAGAGAAGGCGGTAAAACAGTTGGAGCTGGAGTAGTAACACAAATTATTAAATAGTTTACTGTAAAGGATTTCAATATTATAATTCGTGTAAATTCGTTTCATATTCGCGTGTTTTTGTGTAGAACCAACATAAACACGAAGGGACGCGAAAAAGAAAACAAAACGCGCGAAATATAGTAGGTGTTTATTTATATTATGGCAACGGCACAGAAAACAACGACGACAGAAGAAAAAATAAATATTAAAAATACTGAGGAAGAATCAGGACAGAGGATTAGGATTAAAATTCGAGCTTATGATCATAAGATTATAGATCAATCAGCAAAAACTATTATTGAAGCAGTAGAAAGATCGGGATGCGCAGTGCGAGGTCCAGTTCCTCTTCCTACGCAAAAAAATATATTCACTGTAAATAAATCAACCTTTGTCCATAAAGATGCAAGAGATCAATATGAAATGCGCGTTCATAAGAGACTGCTTGATATAATCAATCCTAACGCAAAGACAATTGATTCGTTGCAAAATTTAAATCTTCCAGCGGGGGTTGATATTGAGATAAAAATGTAGGCGTTATAAATTATTAATTCTTGATTTTTTGGTAACCGTTTTTCCGTCATTTTAAAATTTTGATATGGCGGAATTTATACGAAGCGCTAAAAAAGCAGGACTAATAAAAAGGAGAATAGTTTATTGACATTCAAAATTGTGATAATTTAATCTTACCCTCAATAAGATCCAAAGTTGATATAACAATGCTTTGGCAAAAGCTGGTATTGTTGTATGGACTTTGGTTTTTTGTTGCAATAAGTTTGGCAAAATAGAGTGAAGAAAAATAGTTTTGTGAATTAATGCGAAAAAAAGTATAGTATGAAATTTATATTAGGCAAAAAGAAAGAAATGGCGCAAATTTTTACTGAAAATGGCGATATTGCGCCGGTTACCGCAATAAAAGCGGGACCTTGTTTTGTGACTCAAATAAAAACCATTGAAAAAGATAAATATACTGCTGTTCAGATCGGATATGGCAAGAGAAATAAGATAAATAAGCCCTTTGCGGGACATTTAAAATTTTTAGGAGAAAAATTAAAATATTTGAAAGAGTTTAAAGAAAATGCGGAAATTATGAAAATAGGAGATGTTTTTGGAGTGGAAATTTTTAATGAAGGCGATGTTGTAGAGGCTTCTGCTATTAGTAAAGGAAAAGGATTCCAAGGCGTTGTAAAGAGACATAAATTTAAAGGAAGTCCGGCTAGCCATGGTCATAAAGATCAACTAAGAATGCCTGGTTCAATTGGTTCTACAGGTCCTCAGCATGTATTTAAAGGTTTGAGGATGGCAGGGCGAATGGGAGGAGAACGAGTTACTGTTAAAAATTTAGAAGTTATTAAAATTGATAAAGAGAATGATTTAATTTATATAAAGGGAGCGATACCGGGGGCATATAATAGTCTTGTGGAGATTAGAGGAAAAGGTGAAATGAGGATTCGGGAAAAAGAAATAGAAAAAAATAATAATAAGGCGGATGAATAAAAATAAGTGAAATAATAAAAATTAAAAATTTATTAGTAATTTTAATACAACCGTTATTATATGCCGACTATAGTTAATATATACAATATGAAAGCGGAAAAAGTGGATGAGGTAGAGCTTAATCCTGATATTTTTGAAGTGAAGCCTAAAGAAGAATTGATAAATCAGGCTCTTGTGGCGCAAATGGCAAATAGCAGAAATCCTATAGCGCATACAAAAGGAAGGTCAGAAGTTAGAGGAGGAGGGAAGAAACCTTGGAAACAAAAAGGAACAGGAAGAGCTCGTCATGGTTCTATAAGATCTCCTTTATGGATTGGCGGCGGTATTACTTTCGGTCCGACTAATGAAAGGAATTTTGAATTGAAAATAAATAAAAAAGCAAAGAGAAAAGCTTTGGATATGGTTTTATCGGATAAAGTGGCTAATGATAAATTTATTATAATTGACAAGTTGGCGATAAAAGAATGTAAAACAAAAGAAATGATAAATTTTGTTTATGCTTTTCGCGATAAATTTAATAATAGCGGCAAATCATTTAAAGCGCTCATAACTTATACGGATAAAGCAGAAAATTTAATCAAAGCAGGCAGAAATATTAAAAAATTAAAAATAATTGGAGTAAATAGTTTGAATATTAAAGATTTGCTTGGATATGAATATATTATAATGCCGAAGCAAGGATTAGCAGTTATTGAGGAATTATATAATCCTCGAAAATTAAAGAAAAAGATATGTCAATTTTAAAAGTATTTAAAAAGGAAGATGATTTAAAAAATAATGGAAACAAAAAGGATGATGGCAGTAAAAAGAAATCTGTATCAAGGTTAGAAGCGAGCGAAGGCGATGCCTTATTGAACGAAGATAAGATAAAGTCTCAGGCAAAAGATTTGATCGGATATGAAGTTTTAGTTAGACCTTTAATCACAGAAAAAACGGCAAGTTTAGCTAAAAAAGGAAAATATATTTTTAAAGTTTCAGGAGAGTCGAATAAAATAATGATAAAAAATGCATTAAAAAGTTTTTATGGCGTTTTACCGCAAGATGTTAATATTATAAAAGTGAAAGGGAAAAGAATTGGTATGATGAAAAAAATTAAGGGTAAGAGAAAGGATTGGAAAAAAGCGATTGTAACATTGAAACGAGGAGAAAGTATCAATGTTTATGAAATCGCAAAATAAGTTAAAGTTTTAAAAAATTATGGGCATTAAGATATACAAACCAATAACACCGGGAAGAAGAATATCCAGTGTGGATGATTTTAAGGACATAACAGCGTCAAAACCTGAAAAATCTTTAATTGTAATGAAAAAGAAAAAAGGCGGAAGAAATTCACAAGGAAGAATTACAGTAAGACATAAAGGCGGAGGAGCTAAGCAGTATTATAGAGTCATTGATTTTAAGAGAGATAAATTTGATGTTCCAGCTAAAGTTATATCTATAGAATATGATCCAAATAGATCCGCAAGAATTGCTTTACTTTCATATATAGATGGTGAAAAGAGGTATATAATAGCCCCTGCCGGATTAAAAGTCGGGTACGCAATTATTTCAAGCCGAAAGAATGAAATCGAGATCAATATTGGGAACGCTATGCCTTTAGAAAAAATACCAACTGCGACATTTATATATAACATAGAACTATTCCCAGGAAAAGGCGGTGAATTAGCTAGATCCGCAGGCGTAAATGTTCAATTGATGGGGATAGAAGGCGAGTTTGCGCAATTAAAACTTCCTTCAGGAGAAATAAGATTAGTCCCTAAACAATGCATGGCAACTATCGGTCAAGTTAGCAACCCGGATTATAGGCTTATTAGATGGGGAAAGGCAGGAAGAAAAAGGCATTTAGGTATAAAACCTACTGTAAGAGGAAAAGCTATGAATCCTGTTGATCACCCGCATGGGGGAGGAGAGGGCAGAAATCCAATTGGGCTTAAACATCCAAAAACTCCATGGGGTAAAGTGGCTCTCGGAGTTAAAACTAGAAATAAAAAGAAAGCAAGCAGTAAATTGATAATACAAAGGAGAAAAAAGAGGAGATAAATTTGTATAGGTCTTAAAAAGGCGATTAGTCTTATATGACTTATAATTACACAAGGTATGTCAAGAAGTTTAAAAAAAGGACCCTTTATAGATCAAAGATTGTTAAAAAAACTTTTAAGATTGAAACAAGGGGATAAAACAATTATTAAAACATGGGCAAGGGATTGTACGATAACTCCTGAAATGGTTGGTTTTGTTATAGGCGTGCATAATGGAAAGATTCATGTCCCTGTATTTATAGTAGAGAATATGGTTGGTCATAAGTTAGGAGAATTTTCCGCGACGAAGAAATTTTTAGGACATGGAGGAAAAATGGCGAAAGAACAATCTAAAGAAGGGAAGTAAGAATTAGCGTCTATCGAATTTTAAAGATGTGGCGCTTATTTTTACCGCATGGGCAGTTGTAATTTTTTGAAGTATATGGAAATTAAAGCAAAATTAAACAATTTAAGAATTGGACCGCGCAAAGTTAGATTAGTGGCTGATTTGATCAGAGGACTTGATGTGGAGTCGGCTATTTTTCAGTTAAAGCACTTGAATAAGAAGGCTTCATCTCCTATAATTAAATTAGTAGAATCTGCGATTTCAAACGCAGTAAATTTTAATCTTAATAAAGATAAATTATTCATTAAATATATAACTGTTGATGAGGATATAACTTATAAGAGATGGATGCCAAAAGCGTTTGGTCGGGCAGGAGCAATACGAAAGCGCGGGAGTAAAGTTAAAGTAATACTTGAAGAGAGAAAAAATTAAATAAAAAAATAAGAATATTATTATATAGGGCTGTCGCCGAATGCTCCTTTAGTCATAAATTTCCAGATTTCGAGGCATAATTTTTCAAACAAATTTTGCGGTTTAGCCTAAGCTAAGCCAAAAGATTTTTTGTAAAATTTGACCGAAATATGGGAATTTAGGACAAAGAGGCATTCGGCGACAGCCCCAATACAGTTAAAGATCAGATTAAAATTACATCAAATAACCGCGTTGACGATTATATTACAATTCATTATACTAAAGATGATTTAATAAAAATATTATGAAGTTGCGAAATTTTTTAGATAAATTTAAAAAAAGCAGTCATCCTGCAAAATACAGCAGTGTGAGCGATTTTCTTTTACGATCATCTGACGATGAAAAGCAAAAAGTCTTCACCGAAGTCGCCAAAAAAGCGAACGAAGATCAGCGGAAGCTGTTTAAGCGGGC
>JAZDNE010000009.1:0-4252 GCA_043800235.1 bacterium
CTGTCGCCGAATGCTCCTTTAGTCATAAATTGCAAGATTTACCAGGCATAATTTTTCAAACAAATTTTGCGGTTTAGCCTAAGCTAAGGGGAAAAAATTTTTTGGAAAATTTGACCGAAATATGGGGATTTAGGACAAAGAGGTATTCGGCGACAGTCCCATAATACACAAACCTTATGTTTAATTTATTTAAAAAACTAAAAAACAATCAATCTGGATTCGGACTTGCCGAACTAATGGCAACTATTTCAATAATCGGAGTCGTTAGCGCGGTAAGCGCGCCAAAATTAAACCAAACATTAGCCGCCGCGCGAGACGCTCACAGGAAAATGAACATCCATCAAGTTGAAACTGCTCTAAGTTTATATTATGATGATAATCTATCCTATCCTATTTTTCAAGCCAATAATGAGCCGACTGTTGAAGGATGGAATTTAATGAAATCTACTTTAGAAAATTCTAAAAACTCATATATCGCAAATTTAAAAAATGATCCGCTAAATAAAGAAAAGTATGTTTATAAATATTGGAGCAATGGCGATAATTTTAAAATTAGTTATACTTTAGAAGATAAAAACTCTGGCGGAACAGAAATTATAATGGGACTGTAGTGACTGTCTCGAAATGCTGTTATGCGTCCCTTTATCTAAAAAACAGGCGCGTCGCCTGCTTTTTTTTTATATTTTAAATCAACTCAATTCACGCTTTAAGGGGCTGTCGCCGAATGCCTCTTTGTCCTAAATTCCCATATTTCGGTCAAATTTTCCAAAAAATCTTTTCCCCTTAGCTTAGGCTAAACCGCAAAATTTGTTTAAAAAATTATGCCTCGAAATCTGGAAATTTATGACTAAAGGAGCATTCGGCGACAGCCCCTTAAAAATCAATCTAATTCTTCCATAGCCTTTTTCTGCGCGCGAGTTAAATTTTCAGGAGTTCTAACAATCATTTCAACGAAATGTTCGCCGCGTCCAAAACCTCGCAATTTCTGCGCGCCTTTGCCCTTTAATTTAAAAACAGTCCCTGTTTGGGTGCCTTCAGGAATTTTTAATTTTACTCCATCATCAATAGTTTCAATATTTATCTTATCTCCCAATGCCGCTTGCTTAAACGAAATGTATTCTTTTGTATAAATATCATATCCCTCTCGCTTAAATTTATGGCTTGGTTTTACTTTAAATTTTATATATAAATCGCCAGCCGGTCCGCCACCTATTCCAGCTCCGCCATTTTCGCTTAATTTTATCGACTCGCCATTATCTATGCCAGCAGGTATTTTTAATTTTACTCTTGATACCCCTTGAACTACGCCAGCGCCGCCGCATTTCGCGCATATTTTTTCAGGTCGTTTTCCAGCTCCGCCGCATTTCGCGCAAATCGAAGCCGTTTGAAATGTGCCAAAAATAGTTCTTTGAGAATGCTTAACTTGCCCTGTCCCTTTGCAAGCGGAACATATTTCAATCTTTGATCCCGGTTCAGCGCCATTTCCATTACATTTATCGCATTTAATAATTTTTTCTAACTCTATTTCCTTCTCCGCGCCAAAAATAGCTTCTTTAAATTCTATTTCCATCATAATTTCCATATCTTCTCCTCTTCGCGGACCATAAGATGAGCGTTTATTTCTGTTGCCGCCGCCAAATCCAAAAGCGCCTTCGAAAATATCGCCAAGATCTTCCATATTTACATTAAATCCATTCGTAAAACCAGAAAAATCCCTAAATCCATTAAATCCAGAAAACCCGCCTCCAGCTTGAGCTTGCTCAAACGAAGAGCCGAATTGATCATATTGGCTTCTTTTTGTATCATCAGACAAAACTTGATACGCCTCGTTTATTTCTTTAAATTTTTTTTCATCGCCGCCATGTTTGTCAGGATGATATTGATGCGCTAATTTACGAAATGTTTTTTTTATCTCATCTTTTGAGGCGTTTTTGCCAACACCGAGTATATTGTAATAGTCTTTTGACATAATTATAAATTAAAATTTGTTTTGATTGTTGCGGATTTGGTTGATTCATATATTCCATAAAAATTTATAATTTATTAATTTTTACTTCTTGTCTTCTTCAAACTCACCCTCAACCGGTCCCTTTTTATCTTTATCTCCGCCTCCTGTTTCATTCTTTTCTTGCTGTTCTTTATACATAATTTCTCCAATTTTTTGCGCTTCTTGCATAACTTCATCAATCGCTTTCTTAATAACCTCTTTATCTTCGCCGTCTTTTACTTTTTTAAGAGCTTCCATTTTTTCTTCCACATTTTTTTTCACATCTGCCGGCGCTTTATCGCCTAAATCTTTGATAGTTTTTTCCGTCGAAAAAATCAAAGTATCGGCCGTATTTTTAAGTTCCACCAATTCTTTCTTCTTCTTGTCTTCGTCCGCATGAAGCTCGGCGTCTTTTTTCATTTTTTCTATCTCATCTTTAGAAAGCCCAGTCGATGCTTGGATTGTAATTTTCTGTTCTTTGCCTGTCGCTTTATCTTTAGCGTTCACATTTAATATCCCATTCGCGTCAATATCAAAAGTCACTTCAACCTGCGGAACGCCGCGAGGCGCGGGAGGAATTCCAGATAAAATAAACCTTCCAAGCGACTTATTATCTTGCGCCATCTCTCGTTCCCCTTGCAAAATATGAATCTCAACAGAAGTCTGACTATCCGCGGCTGTGGAAAAAACTTGCGATTTTGATGTAGGAATTGTTGTATTTCTTTCTATAAGCGAAGTTCTTACTCCTCCCAATGTTTCAATCCCCAATGTTAAAGGCGTAACATCAAGCAAAAGCACATCCTTTACCTCGCCTTGCAATACCCCTGCCTGCACAGCAGCTCCAATAGCCACTACCTCATCAGGATTAACGCCTAAATGCGGCTTTTTCTTAAAAAATTCTTCTACAATTTTTTGCACCATCGGCATTCTTGTTTGTCCGCCTACTAAAATAACTTCCTCAATATCTTCAACCTTATATCCTGCGTCCGCTAACGCTTTTTTACATGGTTCTAAAGTTCCATTAACCAAATCGCCGACAAGCTCTTCTAATTTCGCTCTTGTAAGTTTCATAACTAAATGTTTCGGTCCGTTCGCGTCGGATGTTATAAATGGCTGATTTATTTCTGTTTCTATGGATGTTGAAAGTTCTATTTTCGCTTTTTCCGCGGCTTCTTTTATTCTCTGAAGAGCCATCGTATCTTTTGATAAATCTATTCCCTGATCTTTTTTAAACTCATTAACAATATAGCCGATAATTTTTTTATCAAAATCATCGCCGCCCAAGTGGGTATCGCCATTTGTCGCCTTTACTTCTACCGTATCAGCGGCTATATCTAAAACTGAGACATCAAAAGTCCCGCCGCCTAAATCATAAACCACTATTTGCTGATCTTTCTTTTTATCAAACCCATAAGCTAAGGCCGCCGCAGTCGGTTCGTTTATAATCCGTTTTACTTTTAATCCCGCAATTTCACCCGCGTCTTTTGTCGCCTGTCTTTGAGAATCATCAAAATACGCTGGCACGGTAATAATCGCCTCTGTAATTTTTTCGCCTAATTTTTCTTCAGCGTCAGATTTTAATTTCTGTAAAATCATCGCGGAAATCTCCTGCGGCGTATATTCCTTATCTCCCATTTTAATTTTAAGGGCTTCTCCTGAACGCGCTATTTTGTAAGACGCCGTTTTAATATCTTCCTGCACTTCTTTATCGTCAAACCTTCGTCCGATTAACCGTTTAATGGAAAATAAAGTATTTTCAGGATTTGTAACAGCTTGTCTTTTAGCAATTTGCCCTACTAATCTTTCGTTAGTTTTTGAAATAGCGACCATTGAAGGAGTAGTTCTCGCTCCCTCCTTGTTTTCTAAAACTTTTGGCTCGCCTCCTTCCATAATCGCCATACACGAATTTGTTGTTCCAAGATCGATACCTAATATTTTTGACATAAAATTTATTATTATTTCCATCCACATTAGCATAAATTGCTAATTTAGCTGAAAATTTTAGTTTAAAATCCAAATGACAAATCTCAAATTATTGCAAATCAAATCCAAAACTTAAATGTCAAAATTATTGTTTGCAATTTTTTGGATTTTGATATTGATTTGAAGGGACTGTCGCCGAATGCCTCTTTGTCCTAAATTCCCATATTTCGGTCAAATTTTCCAAAAAATCTTTTGGCTTAGCTTAGGCTAAACCGCAAAATTTGTTTGAAAAATTATGCCTCGAAATCTGGAAATTTATGACTAAAGGAGCATTCGGCGACA